>DYKC01000096.1 GCA_020722825.1 Vermiphilus sp. | reverse complement strand
CAGTTTTCTTCCGGGGTGTGGGGACAGTAGTATATCTTTGCTACTTCAACCCCCTGTTTTTTAAGGACGTCCAGCATTTTTTTCGTGAGGTCATCAAGAGATTTTTTAGTGAACAGTCCTTTGTTTACCCCTGCCTGATTTGAGATTATGACCAGGCGGTAGTTATTTTTGCAAAGTATTTTCAGACCCTCAACCGCACCAGGAATAAACTTAAATTCTTTCCAGTTTTTTATATAGTCGTTGGGTGTGAAGACGGAAATAACTCCATCTCTGTCCAGAAATACTGTTTTTGCTGGCATTATTTTGAAGGTTGTCTGAAAAAAGGGAGTTCCTCTTGAATTCCGAACATAAGGTTCATATTCTGAACTGCCTGTCCGGCTGCACCCTTTACAAGATTGTCAATTGCAGAGACAACTACAAGGGTTTTTTCATCAACAAGTTTTATCCCTATATCGCAGAAGTTTGTATCCACGATGTTCTTTATTGCGGGGGAGACGTTGTAGTTCATCACTCTGACAAATGGTTCATCCTTATATGTCCTTTCATAGAGTGTCTGCAGGTCCTCTGGTTTGCGGTTTTCTTTCAAGGTTACGTAACAGGTAGAAAGTATACCCTGATTGTAAGGCACAAGATGAGGAACAAAGGTAACATGGTACTTCTCTCCCGAAACGTCACTTATTACTTCTTCCATCTCAGGAGCATGTCTGTGTTCCCCTATCTTGTAAGCCATCATATTTTCGTTGCATTCGGCAAACATGTTGTACAGACTCGGTGTCCGTCCTGCTCCAGTTACTCCGCTTTTTGAATCTGCTATTATGTGGTCTTCAATAAGTCTGTTCTTTACAAGCGGCATTACGGCCAGTATCACGGATGTGGGATAACAACCTGGATTGGCAATGAATTCAGCATTTTTTATTTTATCCCTGTTTATCTCAGGCAGTCCGTAGATGAATTTATCATTAAGTTCAGGGCAGGCATGTTTTATATAATATTTCTCGTATGTCTGCAGGTTATTAAATCGGAAGTCTGCACTCAGGTCTACTATTTTTTTCTTTATCTTGACAAGCGGTGGCACGAATTTCATTGAGACAGAGTGGGGAAGTGCGAGGAATACAACATCACAGTCTTTCTCTATCTTTTCCCATTCAGGAACGTTTGTACATTTAAGTTGCACAACCTTTTTCAGTTTTGGCATTATTTCGGATATTTCAGGGGTTCCTTCCGCCGGTGCGACAAACCCGGCGGTTATTTCCACATCCGGATGAATTGTAAGTATATCAACAAGTTTTTGCCCTGCGTACCCCGAGATTCCGAATATTCCTGCTCGTATCATTTGTCTCTGTCTTTTATCACACCCCATTGCTCCTCTCCCTTCAAGGGAGAGGAAATAGAGAAGTTATTATCTCTTCGTCCACTGGAATTTCTTTCTTGCTCCCTTCTGCCCATACTTCTTACGTTCTTTCATTCTCGGGTCCCTTGTTAAGAGACCGTGCTCCCTCAACTGGCTGATGAGTGAAGAATCATATTTGGCCAGTGCTCGTGCAATACCAAGTTTTACCGCATCAACCTGTCCTGTGGGACCTCCACCGGTAACTTTTATATTTGCGTCAAACTTCTTTTCCATGTTGGATACCTTAAAGGGTTTTATAACCTCCTCTTCCTGATAAAAAATAGGGAAATATTCTTTAAGGCTTTTCCCGTTTATAAGTATATTACCTGAGCCATTTTCTACAAGTTTTACTATTGCGGTACTTGTTTTTCTTCTTCCTATACCGATTATTTGTTCTGCCATTTTTTGTTCTCCATTGATTTTAACCCTTTATTTTAAGAGATTTCGGCAAGGTTGTCAAACTGCTCTTTCAGGACTTTATAAAGGTTATTATACAATCCATAGAATTTATTATAAACAGTGTTGTTTTTTTTGTCAGGTTTGAACAGGCTACTGTCATCTTCTTTTATCATCTTTTTACAGGCAGAGACGACGTCTTTATACAGTCCCGTACCTACCCCTGCAAGGATGGCTGCACCATAGGAAGGCCCTTCTTCCGAGGACAATCTTACAGTGTTGCCGCCAAAAATATCTGCCATCATCTGACACCATAGGTCACTCTTACCTCCCCCGCCAGAGATTCTGAATCTCGCACAGACTGGAACGCCTATCTCCTGCATTATCCTTATACTGTCTTTCAGTCCGAATGTTACCCCTTCCATTACCGACCGTACTATGTGTTCCTTTTTGTGTTTCAGTGACAGTCCGAAGAATACGCCCCTTGCTTCCGGGTCCGGATAGGGGCATCTTTCACCCGTGAGATATGGAAGGAAGATAAGCCCCTCGCTTCCCGGAGTAACCTTTTTTGCGAGAGAAGTCATAGCATCATAGGTGTGCTTTTTTGAATCCTTTCCATCGGCAAAAAACGTATCTCTCAACCACCGGAAAGAGCCGCCTGCCGAGAGCATAACCCCCATCAGGTGCCACCTGCCTGGCACAGCATGACAGAATGTATGAAGTCTTCCTTTTGGGTCTGGGGAAACCTTGTCGGAATGAGCAAAGACCACCCCGCTGGTTCCCAGTGAAACCGAAACAAGTCCTTCTTCAACTATCCCGTTTCCCACTCCTCCTGCGGCCTGGTCTCCTGCTCCTGCAACTACGGGTGTCTGTTCATTCAAACCTGTCATTTTAGAAGCCTCTTTCGTGATGTATCCCGTTATCTCGGTTGATTCAAAAGATTCAGGAAGAAGTGTTTTTGACAATCCAAGTTTTGCAAGTATTTCATCAGACCATCTTCTTTTTCTGACGTCAAACATAGATGTTCCTGAAGCATCTGATACATCTGTTGCGAACTCTCCGGTCAAAAGGAAACGTATGTAGTCTTTGGGCAGTAATACCTTCACCGTACTTTTATACAGTTCTGGTTCGTTGTTACGCATCCAGATAATTTTGGGTGCCTGGAAACCTGTCAGGACAGGGTTGCAGGTGATTTCAAAGACCCTTTTCTTTCCGACATCTCTGGTTATTTCAGCACACTCTTTTGTGGTTCTCTGGTCACACCACAGTATTGCCGGACGAACAACCCTGTTTTCTCTGTCAAGAAATACAGAACCATGCATCTGTCCGGTGAGCCCGACGCCCATTATATCAACGGAGTTAATACCAGCCTTGTTTATGGTTTTTTTAAGGCACCTTACAGTTCCTGCCCACCAGTCTGCCGGATTCTGTTCAGCCCATCCAGCCCGCGGGGTGGAAAGGGGATATTCTTCGGTACCGGAAGAAACCACATTACCATCCCGGTCAATAATTAGCACCTTCACTCCGCTGGTTCCCACATCTATTCCGACTAGATATTCCATCTCTCTCTTGAATTAAGAATTTACCTGTTACTGCTGACCACTACCTGCCTTTTTACTGTTTTATTTCAACCTGCGGCGGATAGATGAAATTGAGATACCTTTCCGCCGTTACTTTCTTCCATTACGGGATTTATCCGGATGCTCAGCAGACCCGATTCTTTCGTGTCCCTGAATACCACCTCGCCTTCGCTTGCACGCAGGATAGGTTCATAGTCTATAATTCTGCTGTCTTCAGACAGGTTGTAGGCTGTTATAATTCTTTCCTCCTCAAGAATTTTGGTGCCATTGTTACCCACCCACTCGCTTACGGAGTGTATCCTACCGAAGACCGAAGGTTAACTCCACAAACTTTTCATGAATGGTTCTGCCATGTCCGGGTTCTTAGACCAGTTATCGGTTCCATTCACATTCTTTTATAAGAATCTCTTAAGGTATTCAATACTTTTTTCGCTATTGTTTCTGCCCCATTAGAAATTTCATTTCTTTTTTCTGAGAAATGTAGGTATATCAATATCCTCATCCTCTTTATTCTCTTTATCCTCTTTATCTTCTTTTGTCAACGGCAGTTCTTCGGATTTCTTTTCCTGAAACGGCTTCCTGACAAAACCTTTTGTTCTCGGTCTGGCCCCACCAATTCCTGTAGCAAGAAGCAATATATGAACCTCATCCTCAAGTGCGGGGTCTATTGTCACCCCCAGAACCTTTGATGG
>DYKC01000095.1 GCA_020722825.1 Vermiphilus sp. | reverse complement strand
CAAGGAGTAATGGGAAAAGCATTGTAATGGAAATATACAGGTAAAAAAGGTATAATAAGGGGTTATGGAGCCCAATTTTATAAGCATCAGGGGAGCAAGAGAACATAACCTGAAGAATATAGACCTGGACATACCCCGAAATCAATTAGTTGTCATAACCGGCATCTCCGGCTCCGGGAAATCATCACTTGCCTTTGATACCCTATATGCAGAGGGACAGAGAAGATACATAGAGAGTCTTTCCGCATACGCCCGGCAGTTCCTTGAGCAGATGAAAAAGCCTGATGTTGACCACATAACCGGACTGCCACCTGCCATTGCGATTGAACAGCGAAAAGCCGCTTCAAACCCGCGCTCAACGGTTGCCACCACCACTGAAATTTATGACTATCTGCGTCTTTTATATGCAAGGATAGGAATACCGCACTGTCCAGAATGCGGAAGGGTCATATCAAGACAGTCATCAACCGAGATAATAGACAAGATAGTGGGTAACAGTGCAAGGCAGTCACCCCCACCTGTTTCCTCCCCCCTCAAGGGGAAAGAGAATAAGGTAGGAACAGATAGAGAAAGGGAGGTAAAGATTCTGGCGCCTGTGGTAAGGGGGAGAAAAGGAGAATACAAAAGTGTCTTTGAACAAATCCGCAAGAGTGGATTCATTATGGTAAGGGTGGACGGTAGGTATTATGACATTGAAGAAGATATAAAACCTGCCCGCTACAAGATGCACGACATATACGTTCTGATAGACCAGTTTACACCTTCAGAGGAAGAGAGAAGCAGAATTGCTGAAAGCGTTGAGATGGCACTGAAGGTGGGAAAAGGACTGGTTATAGTAGAACAGGACGGCAAAGACACACTTTACAGTGAAAACTACACCTGCCCGAAGTGCAACAAAAGTTTTGAGGAGTTATCCCCCCGTATGTTCTCTTTCAACAGCCCTTACGGAGCCTGCCCTGAGTGCAAGGGTCTGGGTTTTCTTATGAAGGTTGACCCTGAACTCGTCATTCCGGACAAAACGAAGACCTTCAGGGAGGGCGCAATTAAGCCCTGGCAGGATGTAGGAGGTAGGGGACTGTTTTTATACTACAGAAGTTTACTCAGGGCAGTACTCAGGTCCCTCAATAAGGATATTGACGATAGACCCTGCGACCTGACAAAGGAAGCGCTCAATGTCATACTGTACGGTTCGGAGGAACATAACTTTGAAGGCGTTATCCCAAATCTTGAACGTCTATTTCACCAGACTGAAAGCCAGTACAGGAAAGAGGAGATACTCAAATACATCCGGGAGGTAAGGTGTCCATTGTGTCAGGGCGGACGACTGAGAAAGGAATCTCTGGCGGTAACAGTGGCAGACAAATCCATTATGCAGGTTACCTCAATAAGCGTAAAAGCAGCAAAAAAATTTTTCGAGGAATTGCAACCTACGGAAAAAGAAACACTCATCGCAAAACAGATACTCAAGGAAATCGTAAGCCGCCTCACCTTTATGGAGGAGGTCGGCCTTGACTATCTGACACTGGACAGGATGACCCATACACTCTCGGGCGGAGAGGCGGAAAGGATAAAACTGGCATCACAGATAGGCTCCGGACTTGTCGGTGTAATCTACATACTTGACGAACCAACAATAGGTCTGCACCACAGGGACAATCTGAAACTTATAAATACGCTGAAACAACTCAGAGACATAGGTAATACCGTTGTTGTCGTGGAGCATGACGAGAAAACAATAAAGAATGCAGATTATGTGGTAGACCTTGGACCCGGAGCAGGAAAACACGGAGGTGCGGTAATATCGCAGGGGACCCCTGAAAACATAATGAAAGACGAGCAGTCCATAACAGGACAGTATCTCTCACGCAAGAAGTACATCCCCGTACCCGAAAAAAGAAGGAAGGGTAATGGAAAATATCTCCAGATACTGGGAGCAGAACATAACAACCTGAAGAACATCAATGTAAAGATACCGTTGGGGATGTTTGTATGTATCACAGGGGTTTCCGGTTCAGGCAAGAGCAGTTTGGTAGAAGACGTAGCGTATAAAGGACTGAAAAAGATTCTATACAACTCAAAGGAAGAGCCCGGAAAACATGCGGCAATAATAGGGACTGAGGAAATAAGTAAAGTTATAGTGATTGACCAGTCTCCCATAGGACGCACACCGAGGTCAAACCCAGCAACATATACAAATGTATTCACGCATATACGCCAGTTATTTGCCAACACGGAAGAGGCGCGTGTACGCGGATATAAACAAGGACGGTTCAGTTTCAACGTGAAAGGAGGCAGATGCGAGGCATGCGCAGGAGAAGGTATTACCAAGATTGAAATGCATTTCCTGCCTGATGTGTTCATACCCTGTGAGGTGTGTAAAGGCACCAGATACAACCGTGAAACGCTTGAGGTAACCTATAAGGGAAAAAATATCGCAGAGGTCCTTGAGATGAAGATAGAGGATGCGCTGGAGTTCTTCAACAAAATCCCTCAGATTAAAGACAAACTGCAAACGCTGTTTGATGTCGGACTGGGATACATTGAACTGGGACAGTCCGCAACGACCCTTTCCGGCGGTGAAGCACAAAGGGTAAAATTGTCTTCCGAACTCTCGCGCAAGGGCAACGAAAAGACGCTGTACATTCTTGATGAACCTACGGTAGGACTTCACACCGCAGACATATCCAAACTTCTTGGTGTGCTGAATAACCTGGTAGAGAAAGGCTCCACAGTTCTGGTGATAGAACACAACCCGGATGTAATAAAGTCTGCGGACTATATAATTGACCTCGGACCAGAAGGCGGCGACAGGGGTGGATATATCGTTGCGGAAGGAACGCCTGAGCAGATTGCCAGGTGCAAAGAATCCTACACCGGACAGTTCCTAAAGGAGATTTTGAGGTGATTTAGAAGTGTGAGTAGCCGGCAGGTTCTATCTTTTCAACCCCAAGGTCATCCAACAGCCCGATATATCTCTTCTCTTTCGTCATCTCGCCGATGCAGGTCACAGGCACTGAATTGACCTTTTCAGGTACTTTTTCCTCATAAGCGGAGGGAACGGTAAATAAGAGTTCATAGTCCTCGCCATCATTAAGGGCATGCGAAACCGCCTCTTTTTTTGTCCTGCTTATTCTAAGGGCATCTGCTGAAACAGGTATACTGGAGAGTTTCAGTACAAAACCCGTCCCGCTGGCTTTTGCCATCCTCATCAGGTCAGAAGACAGCCCATCCGATATATCCATCATAGCGGTTACAGGAACATTTTTTATAATCTGCCTGCTCTCCTCTATCCTCGGGATGGCGTTCAGGTGCTTTCTGACAAGCGTCCCTCCGAGTCTCCCTGTCACGAAGATGAGGTTTCCAGGTTTTGCCCCACTTCTCAGTTTCAGATATTTTTTTTCCACCTTTCCGGCAATGGAAATGTCAACAAATAATACGGGCGCCCTGGTCAGGTTGCCGCCGACAATGTCAAAATTATACGCGTCCGCCATCTTTTGCATACCCCTCAGTAGTTGAGTAATCTCCTTGCGTGAAAAACCTGTAGGCAGTCCCACGGACGCCAGTGCATAGAGAGGTACACCTCCCATTGAGGCTATGTCACTCAGGTTGACCACCATTGACTTCCTGCCAATCTGGAAAAGCGACGCTTCTTTTCTTTTAAAATGAACGTTCTCCACGACGCAGTCTGTCGTGAGAAGAAGGTAGTGGGTCCTGTCATACTCTAAAACAGCGGTGTCATCGCCAGGTCCCACAAGGACATCAGGGTTTTTCATCTTCAGACGCTTTTTTATCAGGTCTATTACCTCTTCCTCTCTCATATTTCTTATTTTATCACCCCCGACATAAAACTCAATGGAATGAAAAGATTGTTCCTCAGGAAAGGTTGATATTACAAGAGATTAGATTGAAGGTAAAATCTCCTGATGGGAAGAAAAAAACGGTTGCTGGACATATCCGCCCAGTTTTTTTCCTTCTTTAACAAAGGGGGGGAATTTTACGAGTCAGGGAGGATTTGTGGAGAGAAATCCACAAATCCTGCCCCTACCCCTCTTTTCAAAGGTGGAAATATTATACAGAGAAGCTATCTGCCGAAATCAGGTGGATTAGACCCATCCGCGGAGTTTCATCGCCTCAGCCACCCTTCCAACTGCAACAACGTAAGCCGCCTGCCTCATATTGATTC
>DYKC01000094.1 GCA_020722825.1 Vermiphilus sp. | reverse complement strand
GTCAAAGAACAAACAACTTAGATTAAACTATGCTGTTGCAAAGTAAAAAGACCAAGCGCCAAAGTTCAGCTCTTCATATAAATTGCAAGGAGACTTTTTTCATCACCTATGCATTTTTTTATTATATTGCAAAGATTCGTATTATACAATGGAGAGAAGTCTTCTATTTTATATATTTTTATCAGATGGAGATTCCATTTTATAAATAAGAATACCAGTGATTCTATACTAAAATGGAAAATCTGGGCGGGGATGTGAAGGAGTGCCCTGCTTTTGCCTGTGAATGAAAGAAGATTTGCAAGGACGAAAAGCCAGTAAGGGTGATACGGAGTTTTTATTACCAGATGTCCTCCGGGCTTCAGAAGTTTACTGCAGGCAGATATATAGGAGACGGGATCTTTCAGGTGTGCAATGACATCAAATAACGTGATAAGGTCAAAAGAGTTTTCAGGCAGGTGAAGTTCAGGCAGGGGTCTGTCATAAACCTTAAAACCTTTCTTTCTGCAGTAGTCAACCGCAAAGGGAGAAATTTCCTGACCTGAGACCTCCCACCCCCTTTCCTTCGCAACCTCTATAAGGATGCCTATCCCGCAACCCACATCAAGTAATCTACCTGCTTGACCGGTATATTTCTCAATCCTTGAAAACAACTTTTCTGTGTATAACCTTCTTTCAGAATAATATCTGACGTACCATCTTTTGAAATAATCTTCATTATATAATAAGGAAGGATTTTGAGGAATCGGCTGGACGAAAACAACCCTGCACTTTTCACACCTGTAAGCCCTGTACTGCCGTTCCTTCCATATTAACCGGCTATGAATATTCCTGCAGACGGGACAAGAGAAATCCATTAAACCAGTTCCTTTAATTCGTCAAAGGTAAGGTCGGCTTTTTTCAAAATATTGTTCAGAGTCCCTTTTTTTAGTTCTTTGTGCAGAGGAACAACCACAGATATGTTTCTTTCCAGATTATACAAAAATATATGACTTCCTCTCTGGTGGTCAACTATAAAGCCTATTCTTCTCAAAACTTTAACTATTTCTTTTCCAGAATAGGTTTTACTCATAAGGATATTTCAACTTCTTTCAAACGGTTTCTTCCTGTTTTTATCTGATTTACTTTTTCAATCCCTTCCAGATAACACTCAATTGCTTCTTTTGCATTTTCTAACGCCTCTTTTTCATTATCTCCTTCTGTAATACATCCTTCAAGACCTGGAACGGTTACAGTATATCCCCCTTCCTCACAAGGCTCTAACATTACATAGAATTTCATTTTTCTCTTGCCTCCTTCAATTTGATTATACTCCTTAAATTCATTCTCTTCAATACATCAAATCCATATTGTTTCATTTTAAAAACCTTTGTTTAATCAGTGTCCAGATGGCAACCGCACCGTCCTGCCAGCGTATTTTTTTGCCCTCCATGACCTTTCTTGGAGTATAACCTATGGGCACTTCGTAAATCCTGTATCCTTTCTTTGCAACCTTTGCAGTCACCTCAGGACAGAACTCAAACCCTTTGCATTTCAAATCCACACTCCTTATTATTTCAGTTTTGAACATCTTGTAGCAGGTTGGCTCATCCGTTATTTTTGTTCCATACAACAGGTTGGTAAGGAAGGAAAGAAAACGCCCCCCGATATAAAAAGAGAGTGAGGACTTTTCACCTTTGCCCAGTATTCTTGAACCGTAAACAACCCCAGCACTTTTCTGTTTCATAACCTTCAGCATCTTCAGCCAGTCCGCCGGATTATATTCCAAATCGGCATCTTGTATGACCACAACATCACCACTTATATGTCTCAGTCCTTCCCTTATTGCCGCACCCTTGCCCTCGTTTTTCTCTTTCAAGATGATTTTGATATCACCCCCACCTGAATCCTCACCCCTCAATGTGGAGGAAGGGAGACAGGGAGAATGCACTTGCTTCAACATCTCCCTCGTACCGTCCGTACTTCCGTCATCAACAACTATAATCTCTTTTTTCACAGGTACGTTCTGTACCTTTTTCAAAATCTCAAGGACAGTAGACCTTTCATTATAAACAGGAATTATCACGGATAGTTTCATACTATTCTTACCTTCTGTAATTTTTCAACCAGCCAGAAAAAGCCGTAAACTGCAAGTATTATGTAAAACGGTTCCAGAGTCACCCGGTATCTTATGGAGGCAAGGAAAACCATATGGAAAACTGTAAAGAATATAATGAGGGAGTGCATATATTGTGCTTTTCTATTTCTCGCAGACAGTAAAAATCCCAGAATAAAAAACGGCATCATAATACCAAAACTCATAACGCTGATTATTCTGTATAAAGGTCTTGTGAATTCATCCGCATTGGGAACAACATTCCAGAACCTTTTAAACTTGTTCTGTAAAAGCCACACAAATCTTGAAGGATTTTTCTTAATAACCTCAACCGTCTTTTGAAAAAGAATCCTGTCCCTCTCTATTTCATCAACCTTCAGGATATTTTCTGGAAAGTAGTGGCAGGGACCACCATCGGAATATGGATTGTTACCTTCCCAGAATACCCATCCACCCATTGTGGTTCCCGGAACAAATGTGTTAAATATCACATAGTTTCTTATAACCAAGGGGCCTATTGTAGCAATGAAAAATACCGTTATTATAAGTATCTTTTTCATCCTTGCATAAAGACCCGTCTTTTCCGCAATAATGTGAATAAAAGAGATAGGCAGATACATCTGCATTGTAGGTCTGCATAAACCTGTAAGTCCAAGAAAAACTCCTGTTTTCGCCAACGATAAGAATTTAGGGGACATAGCAACAAAAGAGTAAATGGTTACAACTGTCAGAAAAACAAAGAGTGTCTCCGTAAGAAGAAAACCGTTGTAAAAGATAAAAAACGGGTATATGGAAGCGACAAGTCCTGACCACAGCCCGATTTTCCTGGAAAAAATATTTTTGCCTGTCAGGTATATGAAAGATACGGTAAATGCAGAGATAACACACTGGAAAATACGTATTGCCGTAAGATTGAACTTAAGAAAATATAATATGCTCAGCAGTAGTGGGTATAAGGGCGGGCGAAAACCTTTGATGTGTTCACCCGCAATAAGACCCTTGCCGGCGAGAAAATTCTCCACCATCCTGTAATACTCATACTCATCATCGAAATAAAAATGGCTTTCAAGAGTAAGCACATAGGCAAGACGTATCAGGAAACCCAAGAAAAACAGTATTAAAAATATCTTTCTGTCAGATAATCTTTCCATATTTTTATCTGAAATGTCAGAAAATCATTGTGTCCGTATATACCTGTTCTCGGAAGTGTATAAACACTCCTTTTAATTTTTCTCCTTATGCCCGGGGTAACAAACGCTCCCTTGTACCCTGCCTTTTGAACCGACTCAATGACCCTTTCGTCAAAGTCGCCGTAGGGATAACAGAAAAAATTCACCTCTCTGCCGGTTTTATCTTCAAGAATTTTTTTTGATTCTGCAACCTCAGCCTGCAGTCTGTCATTCCCAACCTGCGGCAGGTGAGGATGTGAAAGAGAATGGGAACCGAAGACAACCCCGTCTACCAACATCTCTTTTACCTCCTGCCAGTTCAAAAACCTGTCTTTTTCCCTATCTTTATATCTCTCAAATATACCCTCTGTCCCTATATAATTGGCCGTCAAAAATATAATAGGTTTGATACCAAAATTTCTCAAGACAGGCAGGGCATACCAGAGATTGTCCGCATAGCCGTCGTCAAAGGATATTAAAAACAGTGAATAGTCAACAGTTGATGGTGAAAAGTTTGAAGTGTATTCCTCGGGTAAAACCGGTTTAAACTTCCTTTTAATCAGATATCCCATCTGTTTTTCAAAATCTTCAGGAAAAACAGTCAGGGCATCATCCCTATACCATGGGTTAATTCTGTGATATGCCAGTATCATTTTTAAAGTCCAGTTTTTTGAATCGATAACGGGTAATCAATACTATCATTTTTAACCCTAAAACAAACGCTTTTTTCATACTACCTGTGACTGAGGATTTTCCTACTCTCGGTTTATAATTCACAGGTATTTCTATAAATCGTATGCCGCTTTTTATGACAATAAGAGTTAGTTCAGGACCGAAGTGCTGAGTGCCTATACTGAAATGCTTCTTTATCCTTTCGTAGGTATCCCTTTTAATCAGCCGCATTGTACAGCCAGCATCCGTTATTGTAGTGGTATTATAGAGAAATTCCATCATCTTGCCAACAGCCCAGTTACCCCACTTGAGAAAGAAGTTCATATTGGC
>DYKC01000093.1 GCA_020722825.1 Vermiphilus sp. | reverse complement strand
GTTGTCGTGGAGACATTCTGCTAAGTGTGATGTAATCTTTGGGATGAGCAGGTGTTTGCATTTTGCCACCTCCTGCCCAAATTATAGATTACTATATTTTTGACATCAAATTGGTATAACATGGGAAATCAGTTTCTCTTGAATGGTTGAAATTTTTTCCTCGGTCAGCATATCCATATCAGAAATGACAAACCCTTTGCTATTAAAAGGATTTCGTGCTATTACTGCTTTATTCAGAGGATAAAGCGGAAACTCAGGGTAGGGGGCAGGCTAATTCATAAAAATGGGAGATAAGAAAGGGGGAGAGTGAAAAGTCCATTTTAACAGCCCCGTCCTTCAGGTAAAAGGTTTTTATACGCGGGTGCGGAAGGTTTGCGAATTTTTTGTATCCTTGAGGCAGAATCAGATAGAGATAGTCGAGCGTAGAAAGATTCTTTCTTGTCCTTACCGTTGTCCCGATGTTGTGGATGCAGGCGACAGAAAATCTCCTGTCTCTGATTTTTGCTGAGACTTTCTCTCCGAGGTAAGGAGCAAAAAGGATGCTTACCTTTCCTTTCTTCAGGATATAAGAGAGCATCCCCTTTTCTTCTCCGAGTACCTCTACGGAAAGTCCGTTGACAGCAACCTCCCCCTTATCCGGTATAAACTGAAACAAACCGGGAAAACTTCTGTAAAAATAGATGTTGTCATAGGGAAAACTGAAGGTATCTCTGTCGCCGGGATGTTCATATACCTTTTGTATCTCTGTCGTCTTCTGCAGTGCCTTCAGCGTTCCAGTATGGTTATAAGATAGGGTTGTGTAAAATAGTCCTGCAGTTGTTTTTATCCTTTCTTTCTGCAGGAGCGGTGAAAGGTTGTTTTTGATTTCGGACCTTTTGTAGTGGTCTGCGAGGAAGGCGACATTCTGGTTGTTTTCTCCAATGAATAGGGCAGATGGTCTGCTGAAGGCAAGGAAATAAAGATGGTCAGAGGAAGGCGCTTTTATGAGTGGCAGGGCAATAACAAAAAGTAGAGACAGTGAGGTGGCAGAGGCAAGAAAAACTGTGGTTGATTTTTGTCTTGGGGCGTAAAAGACAAGGAAAGATATACCGTAATATGAGAGAATTAGCCAAAGAGATACTGAACAGTTTATGCTAAAAGGCGTCAACTGAGATGAAAGCGTGATGCCGCACAGGAAGATGGTCAGCAGATACCTTAATGGTTCAAAGATAAAAGGGAGGAGGAAAGAAAGCATTGAGACGATGACGAGCAATCCTGTAAAGGGGAGGAATACCAGGTTTGTCAACAGCCCTGCCGGATAGAATACACCAAAGTGGTAGAGAAGTATGGGAAATACAGCGAGTTGTGCCGCAAGACTGCTCAATACCAGTCCTTGTAGATAATTCTTTTTCAACAAACCAAACCTCCTGCAAAAAAGGATAATGCCTGCAGTTGCGATGAATGATAACTGGAAAGAGGCGTCAAAGAGGTTGTATGGATTGAGGACGAGCATGAGAATTGCAGCAGCCATAATGGAATCTATTCCATCTATATCCCGCTCAAGTATCTCGCCTGCATTAAAGAACGAAAGCATAAGTACTGCCCTGACAACAGGGATTTTGAAGCCGGTTACCCCTGCATAAAACCACATAAACAACAAGGAAAAAAGGGGGAAGAATTTGGGATGGCTGTTGTTAAGTCTTGCAAACGGGATGAACAGTATCTTCAAAAACAGGAGAATGAATGCAATATGCAAGCCTGAGATAACCAGCAGGTGATATGTACCGCTCCTTATCCCTGCTTCTCTCAGGAAATCAGGGATTTTTTCCTTACCCAGGGTTATGGTTTCAATCAGTTCCTTTTCTTCAGGGAAATATGTAAAATGGTTGTGAATCTTCCCTCTCAAAACCTGTCTTGTTCTGTAGAAAAAAGAAAAGATAGAATAAGAACTGCCGGGTTTTGTGAGCAGTCCACAAGATTTTCCTTCCAGGTATACCCCTCTTCTTTGCATAAAACTGCGGTAGTCAAAGGTATAAGGGTTTTTTGGCGGAGGAATTTGTTTGAGTGTCAGACCTTGCATCGTCAGGTGCTGTCCGGGGATGAAAAGAGAGGATTGCAGCCGGTTTGTCTTCAAAAGGATTTTCCCCGATGCTTTAATCTCTTTGCCATCTTCTGTCAGCACACTGTTTATTCTGATGACATAAGTGGTTGAAAAGGTATCCGGCGTTGACGAAAGAATTGTGCCTTCTGCCTGTCGGAAAAAAGTTCCCTTACCTTTTATTTCTCTCCGCTGTGGTGAGCAAGAACTGTGAGAGGGAGGAGAAGATTGTGACAGTGATGAAATTCTGGTGATATCGTGAGGGGAGACTTGCATTTGAAGATACGAAGAATACATACCAATAACGAAGAAAACTGTAAGGAACCATATCCTTTTGTTGACAAGACTCAGCAGAAGGAAGAAAAGAAATATACTAATAAGGACGAAGAAAGGGTAGTTATTAGACAGCAGGGATATACCGAGAGAAAGTCCTGCAAGGGAAAGCAGAAGTTTGTTTCTGTGCCACATTATTTGCCGAGCCACTCCCCCTTAAAGACTATGGAAATTTTACCTTCAAGATAAACTGTCCGCAGATGTTTATCAAAGGACACTATGAGTTTTTCTCCCGAACGCGCAAGAACTGTGACCGGAGGTTCTAACAACCCCAGCAGAAAGCCTACTATACCTGCTGCAACACTGCCTGTCCCGCAGGACAGGGTTTCCCCCTCAACTCCTCTCTCGTAGGTTCTTATCTTGATGGAGTGTTTGCCAACAACTTCTATCCAGTCAACATTGGTTCCTTTCGGTTTGAAAATGTTGTGATACCGTATTTCTGGTCCCAGAGACTGCAGGTTGATGCTGTTTATGTCGTCAGTCACTATGACTGTGTGGGGCACCCCTGTATTGAGAAGATGCCCGGTAATGGCAGTACTGCCGACAGGAATTTTCAGGTTAAGGTGGGGTTTCCCGGTTATGTTCAACTGGGCACGTACCGTGGCTCCTGAGACCCTGCCTTCAAGGACACCTGCTTTGGTTTCAACAGATATGATTTTTTTTCGTTCAATACCAGTTTCTACTGCAAACCTGAGAATGCATCTCAAGCCGTTACCGCACATCTCGGCTTCACTACCGTCAGGATTGAATATCCGCATTCGGAAGTCAGCCTTTTTTGAACGTTCCAGCAGGAGCAATCCATCTGCGCCTATACCGAACTTCCGGTCGCATAAACGAATTGCAGTCTGTCTTCTTTTGGTAATTTTCAGGTTTCTGTTGTCAGTTACGACAAAATCGTTACCTGAACCCTCAATCTTAAAAAATTCCATAGGTCTAAGTATATATTTAAGCGTGTTGTTTGTCAAAAAGAAGGTTTTACAGTATGATGAATAGAGTATGAAAGGCGAGACCGTAATACTGGATACCCAGACAAAGTGGGTATATATAGGTAGGTATGCAGGAGATGACGGGACGTATATTTTTCTGGAGGATGTTGATGCCTTTGATGTCTCTGAGACATCTCTCACCAAAGGCGAATATATCAGGATGGTCAAAAAAGACGGTATTGTGCCAAACAGAAAACGAGTGTCTGTATTGAAGACAATGGTTGCGGCAATAACCTTGCTGGATGATGTCCTTGAACTATAAATGTCAGTTATGGAAAATCTCATATATTTCTATGCCAGGTTTCTTGGACGAGTTCTTTTCAAGTTTTTGTTCCACCTGGAGGTACGCGGAAAAGAGAATCTTAAGGGCATTGGAGATGTCTGCATTATCGCACCCAACCATCAGAGTTACCTTGACCCACCGACACTTGGACTTGCATTCCCGCACAAACTCAAGTATTTTGCAAAGGCAGACCTATTTAACATTCCTCTGCTGTCATTTCTGGTCAAGAACCTCGGTGCTATCCCCATAGATAGAGATACTATGACTTCAATTACCATGCGGCAGGGCGTTAAGGTTCTTAAAGAGAAGAACTGGCTCGTTATTTTTCCTGAAGGGAGAAGAACCCGCAACAAGCAACAAAAAATGTCCCCGCCCAAACAGGGAATCGGATTCCTTCACTATAAAACCGGGGCGCCGATCATACCTGTCTGGCTGGATGGAACTGGCAGAGCACTGCCTGTGGATTCTAAATTTATAAGACCTGTCAAAATCAAGGTTATTATCGGAAAGAGGTTAGAGATAGGAGGTAAGGACTACTATTCTATCGCACAGGAAGTGGTGGAGGCGATACAAAAACTCAAACCATCAGGTAGAAACAGGGGTTCGGGA
>DYKC01000092.1 GCA_020722825.1 Vermiphilus sp. | reverse complement strand
GGGGGATAAGACGTATCTGAATATGTATGCCAGGATTCGAAGGGAGCCTGTTTATGAGTTGCGATGAGAAAGAGCAACGAATAGGCGGGTGGCCTACCGCAGCACAGAGTGCGGAGGAGCCGAATCCTTCCCTGCCCACTTGAAAGGGATTGAGCTCATTAATAGGCAACTGAAAACTAATTGCTTTTTACTGTTTTAATCGCGGGGTTGGTTTAATGGTAAAACATCAGCCTTCCAAGTTGATTATACGGGTTCGATTCCCGTACCCCGCTTAGCAGGCATCTTCCATTGAAACTTTGCTGGATTATTTTCATCTAAAAACAGCCGACCGGAGAAGGAAAAATGATAACCGAAGTAGTTGAAAAATCAAAATTGGGCAGGGAGATCTCTTTTGAGGTTGAAAAGGAGCGAGTGGATAGGGAACGTTTAGCCATCATAAAAGAGATAAAAGAGAACGCTGTAATAGAGGGATTCAGAAAGGGGAAGGCCCCGGATTCTCTCATAGAGACTAAGTACCAGGAGGTCTTAAGAGAGAACCTTTTGAAGCGACTTGTACCGGAGGTTTATCTTGAGGCACTCAAACAGAAAGGATTTTCGCCAGCGGTTGAACCGGATATTTACGGAGTAAATTTTGATAACGGTGGATTAAAATTTAAGGTATATATAGAACTTAAACCTGTGGTTAGTCTGCCCAGATATAAAGGGATACCTGTTAAGAAAAGAACTCCTGAGCCCGTAACTGAAACGGATGTAGATATGGCACTTGCAGATTGGGAAAAGAGACCGGAACTGGCATCAACTATCGTTGACCCGGTTAAAAGGAAGGTATGGCGTGAGAAAATAAGAAAGCAGCTGGAAGACGACAGGATAATGAAGGCACACATGGAAGAAGAGGAGGAACTGTGGAGTGAAATTTTTAAAAATACAGATTTTCCTGTCCCGGAAAAGATGGTAAATAAACAATCTATAAGATATACCGAGGATTATCTGAACCGTATGGATATCAAGTATAAAACACAGGAAGAGAAGGAAAAACTGGCAAAGGATATTTTTAAAAAGGTGCGGCCTGAAGCCGAGATAAGTGTAAAAAAGTATTTTATTCTTGACAAGATAGCCGAAACAGAAAAGATTGAGGTAACCGAAGAAGAGGTAAAAGAAAAAATTACAGAACTGAGCCGTTCGGTCGGCGAAACTTTTCAGGAGGTGAAGAAGAAACTGGAAAAGGCAGGCAAGATGGATGATGTAAAAGATGAGATACGGATTCAGAAGGCATTCAGGCTTCTGTGGGACAACGTTTATCCCATCAAAAGGATAATTTTACCCGGAGAAAGGGAAGGATTGGAGACAATAAGATGAACAGTCAACTTATCCCATATGTAATAGAATCTACGGAAAGAGGGGAGCGTGCCTATGATATATACTCCCGTCTGCTGAAAGACAGAATCATTTTCATCGGTTCTACAATAACCGATGACCTTGCGAATATTGTCATAGCAGAGTTTTTGTTCCTTCAGAATGAAGATCCGGAGAAGGACATCCATCTTTATCTGAATACCCCCGGGGGCTCTATAACAGCCGGACTTGCAATATATGACACGATGCAGTTTGTTTCCTGCGACGTTTCTACATACTGCATAGGACAGGCAGCCAGTATGGGAGCTATCCTGCTTGCAGGCGGGACGAAGAGGAAAAGGTATCTTTTACCAAACAGTAGGGTTCTGATACATCAACCGTGGGGCGGCGTTGAAGGCACCACAAAAGATGTCAGCATACAGACCAGGGAGATGATACGGTTGAAGAGGATTATCAACGGCATCCTTGCTTTACATACAGGCAAGACCGTAAAGAGGATTGAAAAAGATACGGATAGAGACTATTTTATGAATGCAGAGGAGTCTTTAAAGTACGGGCTGGGAGATAAAATCATTCAGTCCGACAAAGTTTCCAAGCTCAAAAAAAATGGTGTTACTTAGAAAGAATGGAAGAACCAACATAAAGGTTTTACAGTCTGTACCCTTAAGGGATCTTATAATATTTCCCAATATGGTTGTTCCTTTGCTTGTGGGAAGAACCCGCTCAATAAATGCGGTGGAGGAGGCGCTGGCCAATGAATCGGAAATCCTGATTGCTTTCCAGAAAGACCCTCAGGTTGATAACCCTGAGATGAAGGACCTTTACTCCGTGGGGGTTACCGTAAAGGTGATCCAGAGCGTTAGAGAACAGAGCGGCGTAATGAAGATTCTTGTGGAGGTAATGGACAGGGCATTCATAAAGGATTTTATCAAGGAAAAGAAAGGTTTTACATGCAGGATTGAAAGGATTGTAGAAAAAACCGAGGGTATAAAGAACAAAGAAAATGAAGCCCTTTCCAGACTCCTGCTGGAACTACTTGAAAAGTATCTGCGGTTGAACACCTCCGTACCTAAGGAACTGTACAGCACAATATCTACAATAGAGAACCTTTCCCGTCTGTGCGATACCATCGCCGGATACCTACCTCTGAAGATTAAAGACAAGGCTGTAGTTATAGAGACTATTGATGTTGGAGAGCGTCTGAAAGTTCTCATAAACATACTGAACAGTGAGATTGGTGTTCTTGAGGTTCAGAAAAGGATCCAGAGTCAGGTGATAAAAAAAATTGAAGATACGCAGAAACAATATTTTTTAAACGAGCAACTCAAGGAGATTCAGAGGGAACTCGGGAAAGAAAGTGAGAGTGATGAGATAACACAGTTAAGAGAAAGGATAAAAAAGGCGAAAATGCCTAAGGCCGCTGAGTCCAAGGCAACGGAGGAACTTACACGTCTGTCCAAAACAATGCCGCTATCACCTGAAGCAACCGTCATCAGAACCTATCTGGATTGGCTTATCAGCCTTCCATGGGAGGAACAGACCCAGGATAACCTTGACATAAAACATGCAGAAGATGTGTTGAATGAGGACCACTACGGTCTTGAAAAGGTGAAAGAACGAATACTGGAGTATCTGGCAGTCCGTAAAAGGTCCGAAGGTCTTAAAGGTCCCATTCTTTGTTTTGTGGGACCTCCAGGAGTTGGTAAGACATCACTGGGCAAGTCCATTGCGAGGGCTATGGGTAGAAAGTGCGTAAGGATTTCTCTCGGTGGAATGAGGGATGAGGCAGAAATAAGGGGACACAGGAGAACCTACATAGGTTCGCTTCCCGGCAGGATAATACAGTCGCTGAAGAAGGTTGGTGTGAAAAATCCTGTATTTCTTCTTGATGAGATTGATAAACTCGGTCAGGATTTCAGAGGAGACCCTGCCAGTGCGCTGCTTGAGGTTCTTGACCCTGAACAGAACAACAGTTTTTCAGACCATTATCTTGAGGTGGAGTTTGACCTGTCAGGGATCCTTTTCATAACCACAGCCAATACCGAGTTTTCAATACCCCCACCACTTCTGGACAGGATGGAGATAATATCACTGCCAGGTTATACGATATGGGAAAAAAAGGAGATTGCCCAGAGGCACCTTATCCCCAAGCAGTTGAAGGAACACGGGATTAGTGATAAGAATCTGAAGTTTTCTGACGATGCGATATTTTACATTATAAGAAATTATACCCGCGAGGCTGGTGTCCGGAACCTTGAAAGAGAGATTGCAAACATATGCAGGAAGGTGACAAAAAAAATTGTTGAGAGCAAAAAAGAAGGACCATATCACATCAGTGTCAAAAGCATAGAGAAATATCTTGGCCCTGAAAAGTTTTCACCCATTGCGGTTGATAAGGAACATAAGGTAGGTGTTGCTACGGGCATGGCATGGACTGAGTATGGTGGAGAGATTCTTTTTACCGAGGTACTGACCATGAAGGGGAAGGGCAACCTTATGTTGACAGGACAACTGGGGGATGTGATGAAAGAATCCGCCCAGGCGGCACTGAGTTACGTCAGGGCACACATTTCAGAACTGGGGCTGAAATCGGATTTTTACAAGGACCTGGATATACATATACATGTACCTGAAGGGGCAATCCCGAAAGACGGACCTTCTGCTGGTATAACAATAGTCACAGCGCTTATCTCCTGTCTAACCGGCAAGCCTGTAAACGCCAACATTGCAATGACAGGTGAGATTACCCTACAGGGGAAGGTGCTGAAGATAGGTGGGCTGAAGTCCAAGATACTCGCTGCCCACCGTTCAGGTATAAAGAAAATAATCATACCCGCAGAGAACGAAAAGGACCTTGCAGAGATACCGAAGAAGGTGAGGGATGAACTGGAAGTAGTAACAGTGAAAAATATAAATGAGGTAATTGAACAGGCAATTATAAACGGAAAATAA
>DYKC01000091.1 GCA_020722825.1 Vermiphilus sp. | reverse complement strand
TGTTCTCCGAAACTATAGAGGGGATGTTTTAATACTGTGTGGAGATATCCCTTTTGTAACTGCAGGTACGCTTGATAAACTTATCGTGACACACAGGGACAACAAAAATTGTGGTACGATTCTAACAATTATTCCAGATAATCCTGCAGGTTATGGTAGAATAAAAAGAAATGGTTCAGGCAATGTACTGTCAATAGTTGAAGAACTCAATGCAACCAAAGAAGAACGTGCTATAAAAGAGGTCAATGCAGGCATTTATGTTTTCAACAAAGATAAACTATTTTCTGCTTTGAAGGATGTTCTTCCTGATAAAATTAAAAAAGAGTATTATCTGACTGATGTTGTATCCATACTAGCGTCGCGCGGGGAGAAAATCGGAACATACACAACTGGCGACTCTGATGAGTGTATGGGGATCAACAGTATTAAAGATATGGAGAAAGCAAAGGAGTTTTTGTTGAAAAGGAGAAAGGAATGAATAATTTGTCGGTATTTTCAGGTAATGCCAATAAAAACCTCTCTGAAAAAATTGCTGCAAATCTTAATAAAAAACTCGGAGAAATTAATATCTACAGATTTAGAGATGGAGAGATATGCGTTAAAATAGAGGAAAACGTAAGAGGTAAAGATGTTTTTCTGATTCAACCCACCTGTCCTCCTGTAAACGAAAATCTTATGGAACTACTTATAGCGATAGACGCTTTTAAAAGGGCATCCGCCAAACGGCTGACTGCGGTTCTGCCCTATTATGGCTATGCAAGACAGGACAGGAAAGATAGACCGCGGGTTCCCATTACGGCGAAACTTGTTGCAAATCTTCTCGTATCAGCAGGTGCTGATAGAATACTTACGATGGATTTACATGCCCCACAGATACAGGGCTTTTTTGATATACCAGTTGATCATCTTTTTGCTGCACCGGTGATAGTCAAGTATTTAAAAGAGAAAAAGATAAAAAATCCTGTCATAGTAACACCAGATGTAGGTGGAGTTAAAACCGCAAGAGCATTTGCGAAAAGACTTTCTGCTTCCCTTGCTATTGTGGATAAAAGAAGACTTGGACCTGACCAGATAGAGACAGTTCACTTAATAGGAGATGTAAAAAACTGTGCAGCTATCATTGTGGATGACCTGATTTCTACAGGAAACACAATATTAGAAGCAGCCGCGAAATTACTTGACTACGGTGCGTCTGTAGTATATGCTGCCTGTACTCATGCTCCATTTGCTGATGAGACCATTCAGAAACTCACACCTGCAATTTTTAAGGAAGTTATAATTACCGACACCGTTCCAACTCCTCCATTGCCCTCACACTTCACCAAACTCTCAGTGTCGGAATTACTCGCTGAGGCTATCAACAGGATACACCAGGAGACTTCCGTAAGTTCGCTTTTTATCTAACATTTTTAAACTAACCCATACTACCTTTTTTTCTGTGGTTAGCTTTTTTTGAAGCCCATCTCAATTTTCTTTTCTTCCGCCTCATTTTTTCTTCTTGGCTGTCTTCTTTGCTTTCTTCTTTGGAGCCGCTTTCTTTGCTTTTTTCTTCGCCATATTTTTCACCTCCCTTGCCCCGAACTCTTCATTGAGATTTCTTCATTATGAGGAGTTCGGTTTTTATTTTTTGCTCCTAAGTCTTATTCATTTAAAAACATATTTTTATTTTTGTCAAATTTTTTTTATAATGTATGAAAACCTGTATATCAATTTGTGAGGTGAAAATGAAATACTTGATAACCGGAGGATGTGGATTTATCGGGTCACATATTGCTGATAGACTTATTTCAAGAGGTGATGAAGTATTTGTTATAGATGACCTTTCAACAGGCCGTCTTGAGAATGTTGGTGGAATTATAAATAAAAAAAATTTTCATCTTGTGATAGATACGATTCTGAACATAAGTATTCTTGAGGAGTTGGTGAGAAAATGCGATTTTGTTTTTCATCTTGCCGCTGTTGTCGGGGTGAAGCGTTTACTAGAAAATCCTATTGATTCCATTATCATCAATGTAGAAGGCACATACAATGTTCTTAAATTGTGCCAACGGTATAACAAAAAAATGTTGCTGACATCTACATCGGAAATTTACGGGAAAAGCGATAAGGTTCCTTTTGTGGAGGGAGCCGACATAGTAATTGGAGACACAAGAAAGAGAAGATGGAGTTATGCCTGCACCAAAGCCCTTGATGAATTCCTTGCATGGGCATTTTTTGAAGAAAAAAAATTGCCCGTGATAATAGTGAGGCTTTTCAATACCGTGGGTCCGCGGCAGAGCGATATGTATGGCATGGTGATTCCGCGTTTCATAAAGCAGGCATTGAATAATTTACCCATAACCGTTTTTGGCAACGGAGAACAGACAAGATGCTTTATTCACGTTAGCGATATCGTGGATGCTCTCACCCGTCTCATTGAAAAAGATGAAGCATACGGGGATGTTTTTAATTTAGGCAGCAGGGAGGAGATAACCATAAAGAGCCTTGCTGAAATGATAAAATCTGCAACAAGAAGTTCTTCCGAGATTTTATTCATCAATCCAGAAACCGTTTATAGCAGAGGATTTGAAGATATGAACAGGCGTGTTCCGGATACTACAAAGATTGAAAGGATGGTTGGATTTTCCCCGAAGTTCAAAATAGAAGATATTATCCGGGATACTCTGAAAAGTATTCAAAATTCAGAAAAAAGCGGTAACCGTATATGAAAACCCAGAAAAAACATTGGTCTATCATTATAATCCTACTTGCCGGTTTTATTATCAGGATGGTCTACCTTTATTATTTTAAAGATACTGTTTTTTTCAATCCTTTTCTTCTTGATAAGCATGACCAGAAAACATTTATTCTCTGGGCACAGAACATACTACAAAATCCATGGTACGTTAACGGCGAAGCTTTTTATATGGCGCCATTATATCCATATTTTCTTGCTGTCATTTACGCTCTTTCCTCAGGCAGTATTTTTGTAATTTCCATTGTTCATCTTCTTATGGATGTCTGTCTATGTTATTTTATTTATTATCTTGGTAGAAAAGTCTACAACGAACAGGTCGGCGTCATAGCGGCATTTCTTGTGTGTTTTTACAGAACTTCCATAGTGTACTCCGCAACAATTTTAAGTGATGGGCTGATATATTTCCTTTACATTGCTTTCATCACCCTTGTATACCTTGCCCTGCAAAAACCCTCTATTGCAAGGTGGATATTTGCAGGTATTGTTCTCGGATTTTCCGCTCTGGCAAAGCCCACGATAGCGATCTATCTGCCTTTTCTCTTTATTGGTCTTTACCTTTACCCGAAAAAGGAACTTCTACCCGGTAGGTTTAATTACAGGCTCCAACCCATTATTATACTGGCAATTCTGCTTGCTAGTTCTGGTGTTACGATACTTCCCGTGACGATAAGAAACTATTTTGTTAGCGGGGAATTCGTACCTATCTGCACCAACGGTCCGGTTAACTGGCAGATAGGCAATAGTTCAGATTCCATTGGACTGTTCTACTATCCAAAAGGAGAACTCCTGAGCCCTTTCTCCATTGCCTTTTGGAAATTATTTTTCACCAAGGTCAATCTGTTTTTTACCAGTTATGAGTGGCCCCAGAACCTTGATGTCCAGTTGATAGAAAAGGTGGTGCCAGTGTTAAAACTGGCATTTGTGAAATTTGGATTTATTGTACCGCTTGGTGTTGGAGGCCTTTTACTCTTCTTTAAGAACTGGAGAAAAAACTTTATTTTCATTACATTCACACTTTCCAATGTTTTATGGGTGGTCCTCTTTTTTGTAACCGATAGGTACAGACTGCCTGCTGTTGGATGTTTTTCGGTCTGTGCAGCATACCTGATAGTATGGACCGTTGAAAGACTGAAAGACAAAAAACTCCTTATTCCTGTTTCCCTGTGGCTTTTTGTGGGATTTTTTGCTTTCTTTTTTAATATCACTCCAGGCCCTCTTATCCCTGATGAGTCATACATCATTTTTTCAAACCTCAGCATAAGAAACATCCAGTATGACCTGAAACAACGGGATGTAAAAAAAGCATACAAGAAGGCACTGATGTATTTTAAAATCTCTCCGGAAGACTATCGGTCAAACTATCTTCTTGCCTGCACTTTTTATGAACAGGGAGAGAAAGATACGGCAGTATCATTTCTCAATAACACTCTGCGACTTAACCCAGACTTCCAGCCTGCCAGGGATATGCTACAGGACATTTTAAGATAATTGTTTTCTGCTTGCAATTGTGTTAAAATGATTTAAAACAAACTGAACTTTTTTTGTAAGTCCAAAGTGAACTGCGTTCTTCCTCCCCCTTGAAGGGGAGGGTGCTGGTGCGACGAGTAAGAAGCACCGTATAGCACTGAGGGCGAGTT
>DYKC01000090.1 GCA_020722825.1 Vermiphilus sp. | reverse complement strand
ATTGAGGAGAGACTCTTTGAGGTGGGTACCAAAGAGGATATGGAAGAGGCGGTAAAAAAAGCGATGGAGGATGCTGCAGGAAAAGGTCCTTTTGTTCTGTGCCCCACCGCTATGCCGTTGACCACACCGCTTGACAGAAAAATCCAGGAAAATATAATCTACTATATTGACTGCGGAATAAAATACGGGAAACTATAATGGTAAAACCTGATATATGGATAAAAAAGATGGGCGAGAGGATGATAAGTCCTTTCAGTTCGGAAAAGGTGAAGCAGGGTATCTCTTTCGGAGTCTCCTCTTACGGCTATGACTTTACGCTTTCTGATGAGTTCCTCGTATTCAAAGGCAAGGGACCTGTTTCCCCGAAAAAGATAAAGGACTCTGACTTTGAAAGATTTTCCGGCAGGGTATGTACAATACCACCCAACAGTTTCATACTTGGCAGTAGTACCGAGTATTTCAAGATTCCCCGTGATGTTGTTGGAATCTGTTTTGGGAAATCCACATATGCGAGGTGCGGTATAGTTGTGAACGTAACACCACTGGAGCCAGAGTGGGAGGGAAACATTACAGTGCAGATTGCTAACCTTACCTCAGTGCCCGGCGAGGTTTATGCAGGAGAAGGCATTGCACAGATTATTTTTCTTGGGGCAGATGAGGTATGTGAGAAGTCCTACAAAGATCTTGCAGGAAAGTACCAGTTTTCAAAGGGTCCTCTTTTGCCACGTTGAACCGGGGTCTGCCCTTAATTTTTGTATTACATTCCTTACGTTTTCTATCCTGTCCGCTGTGTTCGGATGGCTCCTCAAAAAGGGGATGGTTGTTGAGGAGGAACTGCTTTCTTCTATCTTCTGCAGTTTCTTGAAAAATGTGAGCATCCCCTCGGGGTTGTATCCTGCACGGTAGGCATAGGTTACCCCGAGTGTATCTGCACGCAGTTCCTGTGTTCTGCTGTACTTCAGCATGCTAAGTGTGAATACTGCATCAACCGCCTGTTTTATTGCCGCACTTCTGTTCTGGAGCAGTATGGACGCGGGTATGGAATAGAGGATTGACTTCTGCATCTGATTGACCCCGTCCCTTGCGCATATATGGGTGATTTCGTGTCCTATTATGCAGGCCAACTCATCATTAGACTCTGTTTTTTCAATAAGTCCCGTATGAAGGTAGACGAATCCACCGGGCAGCGCAAAGCCATTCACCTCTTTGTTTTCAATGACCCTGATTGTGTAGTTCAGGTTGGGTCTGTCCGAGACACTTGCCACCTTCTGAAAAATCTTTTTTATCTCTGCAGGCGTATCTACCACCTTATATTCTTTCTGTATTTTCTTATCGGCGGCAGTACCCATATCAATCTCATCCTGTTCTGAGTATATGGTATATTCTGTTTTTTGCGTTACCGGGTTATAGTAGGTGGCACACCCTGAAAGAAACAAAACCAGAAGTGTCAGAAAGATCCTTTTCATAAATCCCTCTATTTTCCTATGCAGAACTGCGAAAAAATTTTTTCCATCGTCTCTTCGGAGACGTCCCTTCCTGTCAGTTCGTCAATCTTTTTTATGCAGGTATTCAGATTTTCAGCAACAATTTCAAGGCCTGCATTCTCCTCAACCTCTTTTTCTGTCAGACTTAAGGTCTCCTTTATCTCCCTTATTTTACCTTCCTGTCGGATGTTCAGAAACAACTCGTCACCTTTCATCTCTCCGCAGCCCTTCAGTATAAGTGTGTATATCTTATCTTCCAGTCTATCTATTCCCTCGCCGGTCTTTGCAGATATTGATACTATTCTCTCACGTGGAAAGTCTTTTTCAATCTGTTCTTTTTCAATCTTTTCTGTCAGGTCGTTCTTGTTTATGATAATGATATAGTTTTTACCACCAATATGCTGTAACAACTGACGGTCATATTCGTTTATTTTTTTACTCCCGTCAAGCACCACAAGAACTATCTCCGCCTTTTCCATCCACTCAAGTGCTCTGTTAACACCCATCTTCTCTATCCGCCCGCGTACCTTTCTTATGCCTGCGGTATCTATTATATTAACGGGAATGCCTTTGATATTAATTGTTTCCTGGATTGCGTCTCTCGTGGTGCCCGGAATCTCAGTAACGATTGCCCTGTTTTCCTTTAACAGTGAATTTAACAGACTTGATTTGCCTGCGTTTGCCCGTCCTGTTATGGCTGCGTTTATCCCCTGCTGCATCACCTTGCCTCTGCCTGCACGAGAAAGCATCTTATCCAATGCAGAAAGCACCTTTCTTATCTCCTGTGCAGTACCAAATTTGTATGTTTCAATCTCTTCTTCATCGGGAAAGTTTATCTTTGCCTCCACCACATAAAGGACCTCCATAAGCATCCCTCTTATCTTTGAGAGTTCAGCAGAAAGACTTCCCTTTAGTTTGTTCAAAGCAATATTAAGAGCCTTCTCTGTTTTGCTGTATATGACATCCAGAATACCCTCTGCCTGAGTCAGGTCTATCCTGCCGTTGATAAACGCCCTTCTTGTGAATTCCCCAGGATGGGCAAGCCTTGCACCGTGTTTTATGCAGAGAGAAAGAACCTCTTTGAGCGGAATGATACCTCCGTGGCATCCTATCTCAGCCATATCCTCTCTCGTGTAACTTCTGGGTTTTCGCATAAACGTTACAAGTACCTCATCAACCGTCCTGTCTCTGTTAACAATATGACCGTAACGTACCGTATGGGAAGGAACCTTCCGGAGGTCTGTTTTTCTGGCAGGTCTGAAGATTTTTTCAATGATTTTATATGTCTCAGGTCCGCTCAGCCGTATAATGCCTATACCACTTATCCCGAGAGGTGTGGAGATAGCACATATGGTGCCGCTTTTTGTCGTTTGCATCTGTATATTTTAGCATATATAATAATCTTTTATGGAAGCAAGAGAAAGGTATGAGAATGTAAAACTTTTCTGCGGCATCCTTTACAGGGAAGAAGACGTACTCAGTGCGGTTGTGAAGAGACTTGTTCAGGAGTTTAAAAACGGTGTGGATATATCCGCCGGACCGTTCAGGTTTGACTTTACCAACTACTACCGCGGCGAAATGGGAGACAGTCTTAAAAGGTATTTCGTCTCCTTCAAAAAACCCGTCTCCCCGGAAAACTCTTACAACTGGAAGATAATCTCCAACAGTATTGAAAAGGAATTTTATGGTTCCGGGCAGTTTCCCAGAAGGGTGAACCTTGACCCCGGCTACCTCAATCTTTCAAGGGTGGTGCTCTTTTCCGCCAAAGACTTCTACCACAGGATTTATCTTGGTAAGGGTATCTTTGCCGAGGTGACGCTCTATTATGAAAAGAACAGTTTTGTGTTTCTGCCCTGGACGTATCCTGACTACAAGAGCAAAGAATATCTTGATTTTTTCCACAGGGTAAGGGGTATCTACAAAGAACAGATAAAGAAAAGATATGAAATCAAACAGAAAGATGTGGATAAGAGTAATAATTGATGCGGCAATAATAGTATTTGTACTAACCCTTTTCTTCGGCTGGCGTTCCCTTATGCCTCCCAGGATGCCTGTATATCTTACCCCTTCCGATTTCGGAATGCCTTCAGAGGAGGTTTATCTCCATACACGCGACGGACTAAAACTGAAAGGTTGGTTCATACCATCCCCAAAAAGTAAAGGGGTTATTATCTGTCTGCATGGTTATCCGGGAAACAAATCTGATATACTTACAGTTGTCTCTTTTCTTTATCCTGACTTTTCCCTTCTTCTGTTTGACTTCAGGGCGCACGGAGAAAGCGGAGGGAAGATTACCCGCTTCGGTCTGAAGGAGTATCTGGATGTTGAGGCAGCCATAAGATTTATTAAGAGCAGAGAAACTTACAGAGACAAAAAAATAGGGGTATGGGGATATTCACTTGGAGGTGCCGTTGGTATACTGGCGGCTGCCAGATATGACGATATTGACGCAATTGTTACTGATTCCGCTTTTGCAAACTTTCCCGAGATGGTTACACACTACTATAAAAATATGGGTCCACTCAAATATGTATTCTCAGTTCTGTCACGTCTGCTGGGGAGGTATGTATTGAGGTCTGACTTTACAAAAAACAGTCCTGAATACTTTATTGACAGAATTAAATCTCCCATCCTTATCATACACTCCAGACAGGATAATTTCGTCCCTTACGAACATGCCGAGAGACTTTTCAGCAGTGCCCCGGAGCCGAAGGAGTTATTGCCGGTTGAAGGTATGCATGTTGGGCTGGACCGTGCGCTGACAGGCGAATATCAGGACGCCGTAAAAGGTTTTTTCCTCCACTGGCTGACGTCGCAGAGGGATTGAAAAAAGATTTTTACACCTAAAGAACTACTACTTTCTATCCAAACAAAGAGGGCAGATTCATTCCCAGCATAAAA
>DYKC01000089.1 GCA_020722825.1 Vermiphilus sp. | reverse complement strand
GAGATAGAGTTTAAAGAGCCTGCTATCCCCAAAGAAAAAGAAATTGATGAGACCAAAATATCAGATGAGACAAAAAATGAAACACCTATAGAAACACCTGTCACCGAAGAATATTCCTACTTCCAGAAATACCTTATGAAACGGATGCCCCTGACCATCTCGCGCAGTGTAAGCCACTTCGGCTACAACTTTTTCAGACAACCTCCGGCAACCTTCACCCCTGTAGAAACAATACCGGTAACTGCCGGGTACGTCATAGGACCGGGCGATGAAATCCGCATCAATGTATGGGGCATGCTGGAAGGTAGGTGGAACCTCCTCGTTGACAGGGATGGCAACATAGACATCCCTACGGTTGGTACTGTCAGCGTGGCGGGACTGACGTATAAAAACCTGGAAAATTTCTTAAAAAAAGAGATTTCAAAGCATTATAAAGAATTCCAGATTAATGTCAGCATGGGTAGACTGCGGACAATTCCAGTATATCTGGTAGGCAATGTCAAGAAACCCGGAAACTACACAGTATCTTCCCTGTCAACACTGGTGAACGCACTCTTTGCATCCGGCGGCCCCACGACCTCGGGTACGATGCGCAATATACAGTTGAAAAGGCAGGGAAAAACAATAGTGGAATTTGATATGTATGACTTCCTCCTCAAAGGAGACAAAACAAAAGATGTGCGGCTCCAGCCTGAAGATGTGATATTCGTACCTCCCGCGGGACATATGGTGGCAATCATAGGGCAGGTTACAACTCCTGCAATATATGAACTTAAAGGAGATACCACCCTGACGGGATTGATAGATATGGCAGGTGGAGTAACCGCAACCGGATACACAAAGAAGGTACAGGTGGAACGTATTTTTCAAAATGAGAGAAAGGTGATTCTTGACAAAAACCTCAAGGAACTTTCGGATGAGGACGATATAAAACTTGCCAACGGCGACATTGTGGCAATATATCCCATATCCGACATAATCATCAATGCAGTGACGCTTACAGGCAATGTTGTAAGGCCCGGACAGTATCAGTGGAGAGATGGTATGCGGGTAAGCGATATAATAGAAAATGAGCAGGCGTTTCTTTTAGAGACAGACCTTGAGTACGCCCTCATAGAAAGGCTTAAACCGCCGTCACTTGAGAGGGAGATTATATTTTTTAACCCGGGTAAGGCGATACTGGAAAAGGACCCAAATGAAGACAAATTACTTCAGCCATACGATACCATAAGAATTTTTTCGCTCTGGGAGTCCAAGGAGAGACCTGTGGTGCAGATTGCCGGTGCGGTTAATAAACCCGGTACCTACAACTACTGGGAAAAAATGAGGGTGTCTGACCTTGTAAAAATTGCAGGCGGTCTGAAATACTACGCATATATGCAGGAGGCGGAGTTGACAAGGGTATTTCCCAAGCCGGATGGAACCGAAACACAAAGGATTTCCGTCAATCTTGAAAAGGTGATGCTGGGTGACCCTGCACATGACATTGTGCTGAACCGCAATGATTACCTGTTTGTCCGTCCGGTGCCTGACTGGAAGGCCTATGGAACGGCCCAGATAAAAGACGAGAAGTTAACAAGGGTATTTCCCAAACCGGATGGAACCGAAACACAAAGGATTTCCGTCAGCCATGAAAAGGCACTGCAGGACGACTCTGAACATAACCTTCTGTTGAACCACGATGATTACCTGTTCATACGTCCAGTTCCGGACAAGCATCTCCTCTATGAAACGGTTACGATAACGGGCGAAGTGAAATTTCCCGGCAGATACACCATAAAAAAGGGAGAGACCATCACCTCTCTTATAGCACGTGCAGGCGGATTCACGGATGAAGCATATATCCGCGGTGCGGTATTTACCAGAGAAGATGTACGGAAAAGTCAAAGGGAACAGATAGATAAGATGATTGACCGTATTGAGATGGAACTACTTGCATCCCCTGAGATACGCTCCGCGGAATCAACAGAGGCAGACGTAAAATTTCATAAAGCAGAGATTGAAAGAAAGCGTGAACTGATAAAAAAACTAAGGGCAATAAAACCGGACGGTAGGGTAGTCATATCCCTTACGGAAGCACCGGTTAAAAAAATATACGATATACAACTACGAGACGGAGACACTATTGTAATACCTAAAAATCCGGGCATAATAACCGTTCTGGGAGCGGTATATAACCCAACATCATTTGTTTACGACGGCAGGTCCAACTACAACAGATACATACAGATGGCAGGCGGATTTACCCATACGGCAGACAGGCGTAAGGTTTATGTAATAAAGGTGGACGGCACCATAGTCAAACCCGGCACAAGATATGCGCTTGAACCCGGCGATGCGATAGTCGTACCCGAAAAAATAGAGATAATTTCAGTCCGGCGCGAAATACGTGATATAGTAGACATCCTGTACAAAATGGCAATCACTGTCGCCGCCACCGCCACAATCTTCTAATTTTTTCCGGGAAAGGCGATATAACTAAAATGGAAGATGAAATTAACCTTATAGACTACTGGCGTATCATCTGGAAATACAAATGGCTCATAGGGGGTCTTTTCATCGCCACGGTAACCACTACTATGTTCATTAGTCTTATTCTACCTAAAACCTATATGGCTACTGCTACCATCCTGCCTCCTAAAGAGACTACCCCGACGTCCGCCGGACTTGAAATGCTGCGCAGCGCCGGCATAGCAGGAGTTACCACGAAGTCTACCTCTACGGATGTTTTCGTTGGAATTCTCAAGAGCAGGCAGATGCAGGACGACATTATTGACCACTTCAATCTTATGGAGGTCTACAAATCTGATACAAGACAGTCTGCAAGAAAAACCGTTGCTTCAAGAACAAAGGTAGATATTTCTCGTGAAAAGATGATAAGTGTCAGTTTTATAGATAAATCTCCTGAAAGGGCGGCAGAGATAGCAAATTTTTACGTTCAAAATCTTGATGTCCTCAACCGCAACCTTAACATAACGGCCGCAGGTCAGTCGCGGCGGTTCGTTGAAAGACGCCTGGAAGAAACGAAGCAATCCCTTTTGGAGGTGGAAGAGAAACTTGAGGCATACAGGGTAAAACACAAGACAACCGGAGGTGTTTCTGCAGGTGGACATGAAGGTCTTGGACTTGCAGGTCTGTTCATTTCCAAAAAAATAGAACTGGATGCAAAAAAGAGGTATATGACCGAGAATAACCCTGAGATGATAAAACTTAAAACTGAAATAGAGGAGATGGAAAAGATGTTGGAACGTATGCCTCCGGTGGAAAACGAGCTGGTACGCCTCATAAGAGAATTAGGCACGCAGGAGAACGTTTACAAACTTCTGGTAAGTCAGTATGAACAGGCAAAGATAGAAGAGGCACGGGACACGCCTACGGTGCAGGTACTTGACTATGCCGTTGTACCCGAAAAAAAACACGGTCCAAAAATCAAACTTAACATGGCCGTGTCGGGCATTATGGCAATATTCATAGGAATATTTCTTTCCTTCTCCCTTGAATACACCCGTACCCACAAATCCAGTACCCAGTCAAAATAAGAGAAAAGGATAGACTGCAGGGTATGCGGAGTGGTGGAAAAGATTAAAATGATGAAAATCCTTATCACCGGAGCAAAAGGAATGCTGGGAACCGACCTAATGAAAATTTTATCTTCAGATTATCAACTCATCGGAATAGATAAGGAGATAGATATTACCGATAGAGATAAAATCATCAAAACCATTCTCCAGATAAAACCCAATTTTATTATTCATACCGCAGCCTATACCGAGGTTGATGACTGCGAGAAAAATCAGGATTTAGCCTTCTTGGTAAACGGGAAAGGCACAGAAAATGTCGCTTTAGCAGCGAAAAAACTAAAAATCCCTCTCATCTATATTTCTACCGACTATGTCTTTGATGGAAAGAAGAAAAGTCCTTACATTGAATCAGATACCCCTGGCCCGATAAATATTTATGGGAAAAGTAAGTTAAAGGGTGAAGAGTATGTTCAAAGTTTAGTTTCAGATTATTTTATTATCCGTATCGCTGGTCTCTTCGGCAAGAATGGGAAGAATTTTGTAAAGACAATCTTAAAGAAAGCAAAAGAAGAAAATACCTTAAAGGTAGTATCTGACCAGGTTCATTCTCCTACCTATACGATAGATTTGGCTAAAGAGATTAAAAGATTAATAAAAACTGAAAACTACGGAATATATCATATTACCAATAACGGGGAATGTTCCTGGTTCCAGTTTGCTCAAGAAACTCTCAAATTAGTAAAAGTTAAAAATGTAAAGTTAATCCCAATTACAGCAAAAGAACTAAATCGCCCGGCCAAAAGACCAAAATTTTCAGTTTTAGCCAACTGTCATCTTTCTGAAACAATCGGTGATAATATGCCATCCTGGCAAAATG
>DYKC01000088.1 GCA_020722825.1 Vermiphilus sp. | reverse complement strand
GCTTTTACTTGTTGTCTATCAATGGCTTATGCTATAATCGCTGGGGTAAAATGCGGCTAAACTATGCCCAATCATTTAAGACGCCGCGTATAGTGCACATCTTTGAGGTAGAGGCCTGAGGCAGGGGCGGTAGGTGGTGCCTTTTTCCTGTCCTTTGACCTGATTATCCCCGGGATATCTTCAGGTTTGAGTTTCCCTTTGCCTACATATAGCAGTGTTCCAATAATATTTCTTGCCATCTTGTAGAGGAAGCCATCTGCGGTAATCTCTATGGAGAGGATTTTTACGGATGGGTCAAGCGTAAATCTTTTGTTGGTTACCTTAATTTTGTAGATGGTCCTTACCGGACTTTTTATCTCACTTCCTGCAGCCTGGAATGCGGAAAAATTATGCCTGCCTTCAAAATAGACCGCGGCTTTTCTGATTTTTGTTGTGTCAAGACCACCTTTTACATAACAGACCAACCCTTTCAAAAATGGGTTTTTATCTCCGCAGACAATCAGATACCTGTATGTCTTTCTTTTTGCTGAATACCTGCTGTGGAAGCTCACCTTTGCAGATGTCACACTTTTTATGCGTATATCATCAGGCAGGTTGGCATTGAGAGCATTTTTAATCTGCAGGGGCAACAGGGTTGACCGGGTCCTGAAGTTGGCGGTATAGGATACTGCGTGTACCCCTGCGTCGGTTCTACCGCATCCGGTCAGTTTTATCTTTTCTCTGGTGATTTTATATAGGGTCTTTTCAATCGTTCCCTGTATGGTCAACCCTGCTTTCTGGTTCTGCCATCCTGAGAACCGGGTCCCGTTATAAGAAATTACGAGCCTTATGTTCATATCTCTCTTCATTCTGCTTTTTGTTGTGATCCTGGTCAGTTTTCTCGCTCTGGTACATACCTTGCTATGACGGGTCGTGGGAAATGAATCATACGGGTTGAAGAACTTTGGTGTCAGCCTGCAGTATTATCTTTCTCGGGCATATCTCAATACACTTCCCGCAGTTATCGCACTTTGAGTAGTCAATCACTGCGAGGTTGTTTTCCATTGTGATTGCTCCTTTCGGACATACCTTGATACATTTTCCGCAGCCGATGCATCCGCTCTTGCAGTTTTTTACAACCACCGGACCCCTATCATAAGATGAACAGGAGATATAAACCTTTTTATCTGCAGGGGCAAGTTTTATAATGTTTTTGGGGCATTCCGCGATGCACTTCCCGCAGCCGATGCAGGTGTCTTCATTTATAACAGGCAGGTTGTTTTCTCCCATTTCTATTGCATTTACGGGGCAGACCTTAACGCAATCTCCAAGCCCCAGGCATCCGTAACTGCATGCAAAGGTGGTATTAAAAAGGGCGTTGACTGCACTGCAACTTTTCAACGTCCTGTACCCAAAGTTCTTTCGGGCATTTGTTCCTCCAAGGCACATAACCCTTGCCACCTGTTTTTCTCTTTTCTTTTTTTCAATGCCGAGGATGGAGCATATCTTGTCCATATTTTCATCCTTCAGCATAGCACATTTTTCCGGAGAGACCTTGCCTTCTCTGAGCAACTCGGCAAACATACTGCAGCCTGATGTACCGCATGCGCCACAGTTAGCCTTTGGCAGAAGTTCGTAAATCTGTGCAGTTACAGGGTTCTCTTCAACCTTAAACCTTATGCTGAAATAGGTAAGAAATGTTCCGAATATAACACCCATTCCTCCAAGAATCGCCACAGGTATCCACATATTTATCATCTCCTTTGCTTATTTATCAGTGTTTTGTATATGCAGAAAACTATCAGGTAAATAATAAATCCCCATGAAAGAAGCATGAAAATCAGTCCACTTGCACGCATTTATTTTTCTCCCAGGCCTTCTTCACCAGGAAAGATATCGTCAGGAACATAATTAGCATTACAAGTCTTGTCATAATTACGTAAGGAACGTTTTGCTTGGGCACTCCTTTCAGCATCAGTGTTGGAATTGCCTGCTGGTATGTCCAGAATCCGAGTATAAAAACCAGAAATAATGGAGTTATATACTTGATGATGAACTTGAACACCCTTGGTATTTTTATGTCTGCCCCGGAATGCATCTCTTCCCATGCCCGGTCAATTCCAAAGACCCAGCCGAAAAGAATAGTTTCCACAGTAGCAAAGACTACAAGTGCGAAGGTCCCCCCCCAGAAGTCAAGTTCGTCCACAACACCTTTTGCCAGGGAAAATATAGCAAGGTGTGTAAGCACAAAGCAGGTGACGGCGAATATAGAAACTGCTTTTTTTCTTGATATACTGAACTCATCCTCAAGAAATGCTATCGCCGGCTGTGCCAGTGAAATGGAAGATGTTAGACCTGCAAGAAAGAGTAAGAAGAACCAGAAGAATCCAAACATGTTTCCTGCGGGGAATGTCTTCAGTATGAGTGGCATAGTGACAAATCCGAGGTCAAATGAGCCCTGTTCTGCTACCCTTTCTATTCCTGCAGGTCCGAAAAAGATAAATGCTGCTGGGATAATAATACTTCCGCCGATGATAACCTCGGCAAACTCGTTGGTACTTGCTGCCGTCAGCCCTGAGAGAAGGATGTCATCGTTTTTCCTGAGATAACTTGCATAGGTCATGATGACTCCTATCCCCACACTCAGGGTAAAAAATATCTGTCCTGCTGCCGCAAGCCATACCTTTGCGTCTTTCAATGCTGAAAAATCCGGATTCCACAGGAACCCGAGTCCACTACCTGGAGTCCACAACGGATTCATCACAGGTTTCAGGGTCAGCACCCTCACCATTATAACCAGAGCCAGAACAAGCAGAGTTGGCAGGGCAACTCTGCATATCCTTTCAATCCCCCGGCGTATACCGAAAAGTACCACCAGTATATTCAGCCAGAAGGTTATAAAGAAGAAAATATATGCAGTTTCAATACCTGAAAAGTGTTCATTCCGGACAATCCCCTGGTATCCCTGTAAGAAGGCAATCATTCCTTCCTCACTGGTTATCCCAGTATATTTACCAGAAAGTGAGAAAAAACTGTATCCAAGCAGCCATGATTCAATGTAGGTGTAGTATATAAATATGACTATGGGACCGAATATGCCTATTACTCCGAAATACTTGATAAACCTGTTTTTTCTCCACAGTGAATGGAATATCCCTGGAGCGGTTCCGTGCCCGAAGCCTCCTCCGAACCTTCCTATCGTCCACTCAATCCACATTAGAGGGATGCCCAGGAGTAGAAAGGCGGTGAAGTAAGGTATCATAAACGCACCGCCGCCATTCTTTGCCGCCTGTACGGGAAACCTGAGAAAATTTCCCAGACCTACGGCACTTCCGGCAACCGCCAGTATAACACCCAGTTTACTACCCCAGTTTTCTCTGCTTGCCATTAAGGTCCTATTCTGCGAAGGTATTCAACGGATTTTCTGTATCCTTCTGCTCCTTCTTTCCCCTCGTATTCTACGCACCATACACCTTTATAACCGGCATTCTTCAGTATGTTTATAGCATCCCGTATCGGTATCTCTCCTTCTCCCAGTACTGTACCTTTGTAGTTCTCTCTTGAACCGGTGCCGTCTTTGAGGTGTGTGTGAAGGGTATAAGGTGCAACCTGCCTGTAAATATCTTTTAACTCGTCAACTGCATATCCGTACCACCTGTAGTTCATTGTATCAAGATTGGTCCCTAGATGTTTTGAATTAATTGTTTTCAGAACGTCCAGTAGCAGAATATAGTTGTTTGTTACGCTTCCGTGGTTGTCAAGAGCAAGATAAACATCTTCTCTTTCGGCTATTTCCGTAACCTTTGACACGCCTTTCAGCACAAGTGCCCGGTAGTCTTTTTCATCAACGCCTTCCTTGGGCCACCCGCCGTCAATACGCAACTGGTTGAACCCGAGGTCCTTAACCATTTTGCACATTTCACCTACCATCCAGACCTGTTTGTTCATGTCTTCCTCTGTCTTCTGCAAGAAATCGCTGCCACTGGATATCTGAGATATTTTTATTCCGTATTTCTGAAGAAGAATGCCTATTTCTTTGATTTTGTTGTCAGGTTTTTCAATATCTTCCCATACCGACTTTCTCTGCAGTTCCACATATCCTACCCTGTTGTCTCTGCACCAACTGAAAAGTGTTTCCTCAGAAAAATTAGAGAAGTTGTAATTAATCACTCCTATCCTGCTTTCCATTATCTCCTCCTGTGCCTCGCGACGAGGTTCTGAACCAGTTTTAAAAATTTACAACCATTTTAGACCGAGTTCACTTAAAAGTCAACAAGTTGTAAGAGGGCACTGAGATTCCGATATAAGAACAGGATTTTAAGGGGAAAGAGGGGTAGAATCTCCGAAAAAGGAATTGCCGAAGATAAAACGCATTTTACCCACAGCGATTATAGCATAAACCATTGATAGACAACAAGTAAAAGCAATTTTCTTCTTTCTGTTTGCCAGTTTTTC
>DYKC01000087.1 GCA_020722825.1 Vermiphilus sp. | reverse complement strand
TTGACCATTATCAGAGCAGGTCTTCTGACTGGGGATTTTCCGCTTTCCCTTTCTTCACATAACTTCGTCGGCTTCGTCAACATACCTTTATAGTATGCCTCCTTGCCCTCTCCTTGCCGCCTTGTTCTGTTTTGAAAGGTAAAGCGGGGTCTACTCTCCTGCCTTCCCATCCCTTTTTATGGACAGTGGCTTTTGGATTTCGTATGCCCCTACAGCGCCGGGAGCGTGGCTTTTACCCGTCCGTAACTTTAGTGAAGGAGGGTTTAGCACTTCCCTATTAAGCCGTTATGGCACTCTGATAAAAACTAAATTTTTTAGATTATACCCTGTGGAAAAAATTCTGTCAATAGTTAATTTTTATCTCAGACTTCGTCGTGGTGGTGCTTGATTATCTTGCCTTCAGCCATAAAGACAATGTCCTCGCAGAAATTTGTTGAAAGGTCTGCAACCCTTTCCAGAGAGCGGGCTATTCTCATAAGATGAAACGCTCTTTCAATGGTGGAAGAGTCTGCCATCATATATGTTACAAGTTCACGTATTATCTGATCCCGCAGGTCGTCAACGAGATTGTCCCTCGCACAGATATCTCTTGCAAGTGGTGCGTTGTCATTTACAAATGCGGTTATTCCACCTTTGAGCATATCGAGACTTATCTCAGCCATACGTGGAATATCTATCAGTCTTTTTACCGATGGTTTCTTTATAAGGAACAGTGCACTTTCTGAGATGTTGACTGCTTCATCGCCGACACGTTCAAGGTCATTGTTTATTTTCATTATCATAAGTGTGGTTCTCAGGTTTTTTGCCTTGGGTTCGTACCTGGCAATAATTTCAACGCAGTTTTCGTCAATCTCAATCTCAAGATTATTTGCCTTTGTTTCATATTCAGTTATCACTTTTTGGAGAATGTTTTCATCCTTCTCAAGAAGGCCGTGAATACTTTCTTCTATCATTCTGGATGTAAATGATGCGTAACCAACAATCCTTTCCTTAAGTTCATTTATCGCCTGTTCTATCATTTTATTTTCCTCCCGCACCCTCACCTTAGTCCTCTCCACTCAAGGGAGAGAAAAAGAGGCAGGGCATTAACCAAATTTGCCGGAGAGATACTCTTCGGTTTTCGGATTCTCCGGCACTGTAAAAAGTTTTTCGGTGGTCCCGTATTCTACCAGTTCTCCCAGATAGAGAAATGCTGTATAATCCGATACCCTTGCTGCTTGCTGCATATTATGCGTGACTATAACTATAGTATACTGTTTTTTCAGTTCTGTTATAAGTTCCTCTATCTTTCTTGTGGAGATTGGGTCCAGGCTTGCACAGGGTTCGTCAAACAGAATAACTTCAGGCTCAACCGCCAGGCACCTTGCTATGCACAATCTTTGCTGCTGTCCACCGGAAAGCATAAGCGCACTCTCGTTGAGACGGTCCTTTACCTCTTCCCATAAAGCGGAGTTTTTCAGTGAGTCTATTACCTTTTCTTCAATGTATTTTTTGTTTTTTACGTTGTTGACCTCCAGGCCGTAACTGATATTTCTGTATATGCTCTTTGGAAAAGGATTGGGTTTCTGAAAGACCATACCAACCTTTCTTCTCAGTTCAACCACGTCAGTTTTGGCAGACAGAATGTCTTCTCCGTCAATGTATATGTGCCCTTCTACACGGGAGTTTAAGACAAGGTCGTTCATTCTGTTGAACAGTCTTATGAGGGTTGACTTGCCGCAGCCTGAAGGACCTATGATGGCTGTAATCTTTTTTTTGTATATATCCATATTGATATTTTTTAGTGCGCAGGTTTTTCCGTAAAAGAAATTCAGGTTTGAAACCCTTATCTGCACTTCGTGCTTATCCATAGTGAACTCTCCTCTGTTTCTGTCTGAAATATATGGCGACTGCCGAGATTAATAAGACGAGCAACATAAGTATCAACGCACATCCATATGCAATCTGGGTCTGTTTTTCAGGGAATGTTCCTTCTGTCATAAGACCGTATATGTGATATGGAAGAGCCATTACCTCAGAGAATACTGAATCCGGATATCCCCGGATGTAGAAAGCCGCAGCGGTAAATAGTATAGGGGCGGTTTCTCCTGCAGCCCTGCCAATGCTGAGGATGACCCCTGTCAGGATACCGGGCAGTGAGGCAGGCAGAACAATTCTCCTTATGGTCTGCCACTTTGTTGCTCCAAGTGCAAGAGAGGCTTCCCTGAATGAATGAGGTATGGCTGTCAGCGCTTCCTGTGATGCAGAGATTATTCCGGGCAGTATGAGTATGCCGAGTGTCAAACTGCCTGAAAGGATTGAAACCCCGAAATTAAAAAACTTCACAAATACCGCCAGACCGAAAAGGCCGAAGACTACTGAAGGAACACCTGCAAGGGTGTTTATACTTATACGAAGAATATTTACGACAGTATTTTTCGGTGTGTATTCTGTAAGGTATATAGCACAGGCAAGTCCCAGAGGAAGTGCGAATAATATAGCACCGAGCGTCAGATAAAATGTCCCTATGATTGCAGGAGCAACTCCGCCTTCAGTCATCCCGTTTCTGGGAGCCTGTGTGAGGAACTCCCAGGAGATAACTTTTAAACCCCTGACAGTTATAAAATAGAGGATAATCCCGAGGAAAAACAGTGTGGTTATTATGCATAGTGATAGTATAAAAAAACCGATTTTTTGGGACATTACTGACCTTTTCATCTTCCTGCTCCCAGTTTCAGCCTGTATCTGCTGATTATAAATTCTGCGATTATATTAAAAAACAGCGTGATAACAAACAGTATAAGTCCTATGGCAAAGAGTGAATGGTAGTGAAGACTGCCTACAACGGTTTCTCCCATTTCTGCGGCTATTGTGGCTGTCATAGGTCTGACCGGTTGAAAGAACGATTTTGGAATTACCGCTGAACCTCCGGTTACCATCAGTACAGTCATAGTCTCTCCTATGGCTCTGCTTATACCGAGGATGACAGCGGTTGATATGCCGGAACCTGCCGCAGGTATAACAACCTTAACGAGTGTCTGCCAGCGGTTTGCACCTACTGCCATAGATGCCTCTCTGAAACTGTTGGGTACGAAACTGAGTGCATCCTCCGTAAGACTTGTTACTGTGGGAGTGGCCATTATGCCCAGTATGAGACTTCCGGTAAATGCGGTAAGCCCTGTAGGGAGATTAAAAATTTTCTGAACGAACGGTGCTACTATTACCATCCCGAAAAATCCGTAAACAACAGATGGGATACCTGCAAGAATTTCTATGAGAGGTTTCAGGATTGACTTTTGTTTGTATCCTGCAATCTCATTAATGTATAGAGCGCTTCCTATACCCAGAGGGATACAGACAAAAAGTGCACCCAATGTAACAAATACAGATGCGGATATAAGAGGTAAAGCCCCATAGTCAGGGGGGTCGTATGTGGGGTACCAGTCTCTGCCGAAGATAAAGTTTTTGAAGGGTATTTCTTTAAACAGGGGCATACCTTCCTTGAAAAGTGTTATTGTAATTCCTACAAGAAAAATTATAGAAGCAAATGCCAGAACTGCAAAGATATACCGGTAAATATTCTCTTTTATTTTTTGCATTTTTCTGTTATTACATAGTCTTTCAGGGCGGGTTGAAAATATTCAACCCGTCCTGATATTTACATTTTTTACTGCAGTCCGACGTAGCCAATCTCTTCAACAATTTTCTGCCCTTTTTTGCCTTTTACGAAATCTATGTATTTCTTCACCACACCCTTCGGTTCTCCATTTGTGTACATAAAAAGCGGCCTTGCCAGTTTGTATTTTTTTGAGAGAATATTTTGTTTTGAGGGCATAACGTTGTCTATTGCAACTTTCTTGATGGAAGAAGAGAGATAACTGAGCCCAACGTATCCTATCCCTGCGGGGGTTTGTGCAATCGTTGTTGCTATTGCCTGGTTAGATGCCTGCATAAGCGCGTCTGGACGGACTTTTGCCTTGTCAAGCGCAAGTTCATTGAACGTTTCAAATGTTCCGGAAGAACTGTCCCTTGAAACGACAACTATTTTTGCGTTTGCTCCACCCACCTGTGACCAGTTGCTGATTTTCCCTGTGTATATCTCTTTTACTTGTTCTCTGGTCAGTTTGCTCACACGGTTTGACGGATGAACTATCACCGCTATTCCGTCCAGTGCCACAACATTGGCTTTAGGATGTACGCCTTTCTCCAGTGCTTTTTTTATTTCCTTGTCCTTTATGTGTCTTGAGGCGTTACCTATATCAACGGTACCGTCTATGAGTGAAGCAATTCCAACACCTGAACCTCCCCCTCTTACTGTAATATTGACACCCGGATTTTTATCCATAAAGACCTCTGCAGTCTTCTGTGCTATGGGCAGAACTGTTGTGGAACCTGCCATAGTGATATCTTCCGCCCCTGCCGTTAAGGTAAGTCCTGCTACTGCTATTAACATCCCCATCAACATCTTTTTGTTCATTT
>DYKC01000086.1 GCA_020722825.1 Vermiphilus sp. | reverse complement strand
GGCCTGAGCGTGTCATCACCATGCAGAAAAACTGGATAGGTAAAAGTTATGGATGTGAGGTGGAATTCAGGATACCTGCATTAAACAAGACACTCAAGGTTTTTACAACAAGACCTGACACACTTTTCGGGGCTACATACGTAGTAATCTCTCCAAGACATCCTTTTATCCCGGAAATCCTATCCAAAAGTCCGGTAAAAGAAGATATTCAGAACTTCCTTAAAAGGTTTAAAAATCAGAGCATAACAGTTGAATCCACTCTAAAAATGGAGAAGGATGGAATATTTACCGGACTTAACGCGGTAAACCCAGTCAATAATGAACAAATCCCTATATGGCTGGGGAATTATGTTCTTATGGAATATGGAACAGGAGCAATTATGGCGGTCCCTGCACATGACCAGAGGGACTTTGAGTTCGCAAGAAAGTATCACCTGCCGGTGAAGATAGTAATAAAAAATCCTGAATGGGAGAATATACCTGAAAAGATGGAACAGGCATATGATGGCACAGGAACCATGATAAACTCCGGCGTGTTCAATGGAATGGACAATACCAAAGGTATTGAATCTATAACAGAATACCTTGAGAAACAAGGCAAAGGCAAAAAAACGGTCAACTATCGCCTCAGAGACTGGTGTATATCAAGGCAGAGATACTGGGGAACACCTATTCCAATAATATACTGCAAAAAATGCGGTGTAGTGCCGGTTCCGGAAAAAGACCTGCCAGTTAAGCTACCTGACAAAGTTGAACTTACAGGCAGAGGAGAATCTCCTCTCAAAAATACCTCTGAATTTTTTCACTGCAGGTGTCCTATATGCGGAGGAGAGGCGATTAGAGAAACAGATACAATGGATACATTCATAGATTCATCATGGTATTTTTTAAGATACGCATCCGGGGACACAGAGGGAAAACCGTTCAGTAAAGAAGAGGTTAATTACTGGATGCCTGTTAACCAGTATATAGGCGGGATAGAACATGCTATATTACACCTTCTCTACAGCAGATTTTTCGTAAAGGCGCTAAACGATATGAACTATCTTGATTTCAAAGAACCTTTTGAAAACCTTCTCTGCCAGGGTATGGTCATAAAAGACGGGGCAAAGATGTCAAAATCCAAAGGTAACGTTGTTGACCCTGAAGATGTTATAAAAAAATATGGTGTGGATACCCTGCGGTTATTTATCCTTTTTGCTGCCCCGCCGGAGTTTGACCTGGAGTGGTCAGAAAAAGGGATTGAAGGCATATGGAGGTTTATAAACAGAATATGGACATTGAATAAGAATATCACAGAATACACAGGTACGGAGAAAAATGAAGGTGACATCATCGCTGAAAAACTTATAAACAGAACGATAAAAGGCGTTACCGAAGACATAGAAAAAGACTTCCACTTGAATACAGCCATAGCAAAAATGATGGAATTCACAAATAACATACATACTCTTGTAGAAGAGAAAAAATGCTCAAAAGAGAAATTGATAGATGTCTGGCGTAGATTTATAAAGATTATGGCTCCTTTTGTACCTCATATATGTGAGGAACTATGGGAAATTGCCGGCAACAAAAAATCAGTTTTCAGTGAATCTTGGCCTGAGGTAAAAGAAGAATATTTGGTGGATAAAAATATCTCTATTGCAGTTCAGATAAACGGAAAAGTCCGTGGCAGGGTAACTGTAGACTCAGGGTCATCCGAATCTCAAGTCCTTGAAAAAGTTTTGAATGACCCTAACATCGCAAAATGGCTTAAGGACAAAATAATCATCAAGCAAATCTATGTCCAGGATAAGATTCTCAACGTTGTAATAAAGTAAAATAGGGGGAGATTTTCTGCTCTCCCCCTCTTGATAAATATTAAATCTTTTCTTTGTTTTACTGCGTCACCTTCTGTTCTTCAGTTTTTTCCTGAGGTTTTTCTTCCTTTTTCTCTTTCTTCTCTTCTATCTTGTCCTTGATGTCACTTATACCAGCTGCAATCGCTATCACGCCACCGACAAGCAGCAAAAACGGAACTGACGCCATAAGAGCCTTTACAAAATAAGCCCACCACGCCGCAAGTCCCCAAATACCAAGAATAACCGCAACTATTCCGCCTATTAATGCTCCCATCTACTTTCCTCCTTTACCCCGAACTCCTTAAAACACAGGGTTTAGGAATTCGGAAAACTTTTCCCTGCCTTTCCCGAACCTCCAATTCCGACTCCCAGACCCTGTCTTTTGTGGTGAGGGGTTCATAATTCATCTCTTTTTAATAATCTTTCTAAGTATAACATGACACCTTATAAATTGTCAAGTGGTCAACAGCACGGACTTTTTCATTATCTCTATGGGGGCTTTTTTACCTGTCCATAATTCAAAAGAAACTGCTCCCTGGTATACAAGCATTGAAAGACCGCCAAGACAGGGTATACCATTCTTCTGGGCAAGAATTACCAGTTCAGTTTTCCTGTTATAAACTATGTCGTAAACGAATTTACTCCCTGTAAGATTTTTCTCACTTATAAGCAATGGGTCACCTTTTTTCATCCCCACTGAGGTTGCATTAACAACAAGATGTACATCCTTCCAGTATCTTTCATCATTCCTGTTTTCAAAAGGTATCACCACCACATTCTTAAAGCCGAATTTTTCTGAAAGGTGCTTTTTTAAAAGAACTGCATTCTTCTCCGTCCTGTTTGATATATAAATTTTAGAAATTTTTTCCCTTATCAGGGCACCTGTTATCGCCCATGCAGAACCCCCGGCACCAAAAAGAAAAACAGTCTTTCCAGCAAAATCAAATCCAATTTCAGATTCCTTTATAGAACGCACAAAGCCGCATCCGTCCGTAGTATATCCCTTCAGTTTTCCCTTTTTATTAACGATAGTATTTACAACTCCAAGAACCTCTGCTTCCTCGTCAATCTCATCAAGATATTTCAAAACCGTTTTTTTGTGGGGAATGGTAAGATTTACACCCACAAAATTAAGTGCTCTTATTCCGTCCACTGCCTTTCCTATGTTCTCAGGACTTACCTCCATCGGTATGTATACATAGTCAAGTCCCAGAAATTGAAATGCTGCATTTTGAAAAAGAGGTGAAAGTGAATGTTTTACAGGATATCCGAAGAGACCTATAACTTTTGTTTTTCCAGTTATTTCCATGTGGATATAATAACATTTAAACTCCCTATTGACAAGAAACAAGATCTTGGTTTATACTATTTTGAAGTTCTGAACTTCAGAAGGAGAGCCAAATGAGAAAAATAGCTGTGATAAACCAGAAAGGCGGTTCAGGGAAAACAACAACAGTGGTAAACACAGGTGCCTTCCTTGCAAAAAAGGGTAAAAATGTTCTTCTGGTGGATCTTGACCCCCAATCTCATACAACCATTCATCTTGGATTTGAACCGCCCGAAATAAAAAAGTCCGTTTACGATCTTCTCGTCAAAAAAAGCCCTGTTAAAGATGTTATTGTTCCAACATACGAAAAAAATCTTTTTCTCATACCCGCCAGTATTGAACTGGCAAGTGCAGAGATAGAACTCGTCAATGAAATCGGCAGGGAAATAATCCTGAGGGATGGACTGAAAGAACTGAAAAAGTGCAGAATGGACTTTGACTATATTCTTATAGATTGTCCACCCTCACTCGGGCTTTTAACACTTAACGCTCTTACAACTGCAAATGAGATATTCATTCCGATACAGGCGGAATTCTTTGCTCTTGAAGGACTTACTAAATTGATGCAAACTATAAAAATAGTGAAGGACCGTCTTAATCCGGAAATTGAAATTAGCGGAATTATAATTACAATGTTTGATAGCAGAAAAAACATATGTCGGGATGTCGCAAGCAGGGTAAAAAACCACTTTAAAAACAAAGTTTTTAAAACCAAAATAAGAGATAACGTCCGATTGGCTGAAGCACCGGGTTTCGGAAAAACAATCAAGGATTTTGCTCCAGGCAGTCACGGAGAAGAGGATTATAAAAAACTTGTGACTGAAATACTCAGCCAGGAGAAAAAAGGAAAATGAAAAAAACAGGACTGGGAAGAGACCCTCTGAACTGGATAAACTCTACTTTAAAGGGAAAGATGCCTGTAGAAAAAAAGATAGAATTGCATATTTCTCCCCGGAAAAAGAAAGGAGAAAAAGAACATCTGCCCAAGTTTAAAACATTTGAGGTACGACTGACATCTCTTTTAAGAGAGGACCAACTGGAATTCCTGGAAAAACTTACCAGGGAAATACAGAAAAACAGAACCCCTGAGTACAGGAAAGAACGTATAACAAAAAATACCATAATACGTGTATTTATAGATGCCTTTATGGAAAAAAAGTTAGACACATCAAACATCCCTGATGAAGAAACCCTCCTGAAAAGAATAAAACAGATATGAAACCTCACACCTTTTTTTGCATCGCAAGATCAGAAGTTTCCCAAACGATGCTCAATAATTGCTGTGATGAGCCTCAGAATCAACA
>DYKC01000085.1 GCA_020722825.1 Vermiphilus sp. | reverse complement strand
TTTGGGAATGTCGGTGGCAACTGGTGCGGCCTTTGGTGGTGTTGGAGTAATGAAGGGTGGGATGTTGGCTCAAGTCCCTTCTGCTGGAGCTGTTGGTTTTTTGACTACCATAGCCGAGGGCGGAGATGTAAGAGAAGCAGGGATGAATGCAGTAGTTTTTGGGTTGTTGCATTTCATGTCAAGCCCTGCTAAAGAGAGCGACAAGAGAATAGCGATAAATGAGGCAAAAAAAACATTAACTGAGATATTGGAAGCCAGGGGAATTGATAATCCGAAGGCGAGAGCGGACGCATGGGTTGAAAAGGGGTTGAAGATAAGTCCGTTTGACCCAAACCAGTATCAGAAACAGGATGAGTTCATACGAATGGTCAATGATTTGCCAAAGACATTCCTGGAGCTTGATTTTGACAGTTTGCAGAAGCAGTTGCCAAAAGAGCAGTTAAGGCTGGAATATAAGGAAGAGCCAGCCCCAATGTTGAAAACAGGAGATATGACAACAGGAGGAGGAGTGGCAGTTGAATCCCCTAGACCAAAGACTGCAGGAATGAGGCAGGCAGAAGAAATTTTAAGGGCTAACAAGGAGCTGAGGAAATTGAAGGACAAGAGGGCTAAGGAGGAGATTACACAACCTGCAAAAGAATATACAGGACTTAAAGTTGATGATAAGCAGCCTAAACCAAAAAAGGCAAAAAAAAATAAAAAAGAAGGGCGAGACACTATAAGGGCTGAAATTATTAGACGTGGAGGCATCAGAACCAAAGAAGATATTAAGAAAGAGATTGTGAAGGGCGGGCTATCAGATGAAAAAGCTGGAGTTCTTGCAGAGTTTAACGATGTGAGAGCAGAAGAGATGTCAAAACGTACTGGGAAGAGCAAGGCGGAGATTATAGGACAGTTGGCAGAAGTTAAGAAAGGCGGAGAGGGAAAGTATAAAGATACATTTCCCCAACAATCCAAGGGCTCTATCTCATTTGACAAGTATGGAAAGGCTATTGTCAAATTCTTCAAAGGCTCTGACTTCTCGACCGGGCTGCATGAAATGGCTCATCTTTGGCGCAGGGACATGGCGACTTTTAATGACCCGCTTTTGAAGGAAGCTGAAAGTCTATATGGCGTTAAAGATGGGAAGTGGACAATAAGACAAGAGGAGCAGTTTGCACGAGATTTTGAAGGTTATGTGAGAGAAGGGAAAGCACCCAAGAAAAAGCTGATTCCGCTGTTTGAATCCATGAAGAAATGGCTGATGGATATTTATAAGACGGCCAAAGAGTTGAGACTGAAGTTGAATCCGGAGAAGAGAGCCTTTTTTGACAAGATGTTAGGTAAGGCAAAAAAAACTCCTATAATAGAACAGCCAAAACATGCAGAATCACATAAGGTGGTGCATGATAAAGTAACCCCAAAAACACAGGAGCGGGTGACTCCTAAGATTGAAACGCCAGAAGAAGACGTATTGAAAGAAGAACGAACTCCAGAAGAGATCAACCAAGATGCTTTTATGAAAGCAAAAGTTAATGATAAGGAGGTTTCCAAAAACAAAGAACTTGTTGATGACCTTGAAAACGTATTAAAAGCCAACGGATATTCAGACGAGTTTGTGCAGGCAACAAGAAGAGCGAGCGAAGAAGCCATAAGGATGGCTTATGCAACTGGAGACAAGCAGACTATTGGCAAGGCTGAACAATTAAGATTTTTGCAGAGCAAGGCGGGAAGAATTCTGGGATATTGGGGGATAGCCGTAAAAAGAATGAGAGATGAGTTTTACAATGATGTTTTTACGTTGTTTCAGAGGGTTTACAAGAAAGTTCCGAAGACAGGGCAAAAAATAAGTGATGCGGAAAGAACAGCGTTGAATGAATTCAACGCTGAGATAAGGAAGGGGATGGCAAAGATAAGGGCAAAAAAGATATCAGTAGAAGAGATGGAGAACATAATAAGGGCTGCAAAAAGACGGGCGGTATATGATTTTCAAAAAAAGTTTGTTGAAGATGTAGAGAAAAGGTTTGATAAAGACAGGGGTCTATTCAAAGATAACGTAAAAACAGAAGACCCGCTGACAAGATTTTACAGGCAGTTCGACAACATAAGAAGAGGTCTTTTGGTCACACAACCGATAACAACGGCAAGGAATATAGTTAGTAATTTGGGTACAATGGGGTTGAGGGCATTGGATGATATCTGGTTGGGGGCTATAAGAAAAATACGGGGAGAAAAGAACGCATTTGCAGAGGCTAAGGCTGATATAACGGGAATAAAAGAGGCCATAAAACAAGGCGGAAGAGCTGGATTCAAGCTGGTTGTTAATCTCCCAAAATTTGTCTCTATGAAACTCAAAAAAGAGGATACAACAGCTCTTATGGATAAGGTTGTAACAAGTGAGAGCGCTAAAAAATTCACAGATGAATTTAACAAGGTCATGGGCGACAATATTTCCAAGGATGTTGACAGGATTCTTGGTGGAAAGGACGTAACTCTTGAAAGTGCGGGAGAATTATCAGGAAAGGTCAGGTCTGTCGTGGATTTTTTAAACACGTTAAACTATATGCAGAATAGGGTATTAAACAGGGTGGTTTTTCAGGCTGAGATTGAAGGCAAACTCGACAAATTAGGGAAAAAATCATTAAAAGACCTTGATGATATAACAAGAGAAAAAGTGGTGAACGAATCAATGAAAGAGGCATTGCAAAGGTCTTTCCAATATACACCCACAAGCGGGGCAGGAAAAGCCATAATCGATTTCTGGCATAGGGCACCCATAATGACATTGATTAATCCGTTTATACGATTTCAGGTCAATGCAATCAAATTCCTAATGGATTATAATCCATTAGCAATGATTAAGCTTGCCAAACTTGCCGACAAAGAATTTAGAGAAAAAATAAGCAAGGACAAAATAGAAAAGATAAACTATGAACGGGACATTTCAAAGGCAATAACTGGAAGTTTCATGCTGGCAACAGCACTGGCCATAAGGGAGAGTCAAAAAGACAAAGGCGGGAATTGGAGTGATATAATAATTGAAAAAAACGGTAATAAATATGCCATTGATTTAAGATCATACGCACCATTGACACATTATCTTTATTTTGCAGATAACTTACTAAAAAAACCAGAGGACAGAAATTGGGGAGATGCCCTTAACGAGTTGGTTTCGATAAATAGAATGGCAGGCACAGCAATAACACTGTCAGACATGATAAGACAGAAAGACGTAGAGGCAAGTCTTAATGGGGCTTCAAAGATTTTAGGTGAGTATCTTGGTGGATTTACAGTGCCGATAAGATTCTCAAAAGCCATTGTTGAGACTTTCAGTGATGAGGAGGCGAAGGGAAGACAGACCAGGATAGAGCCAAGATGGAGACTGATAGAAACGCCTTCAAGAAGTGCAGTGCCTTTTCTATCGCAAACACTTCCAGAGAGGGGATCTATTTATACTGGAGAAGTTACAACTAAGCCGTATTCCCTATATCCTCTTGTAAGACAATTAACAGGAGTAAACGTAAAAACAGTAAGTGATTTGGAATTATTGCTTAAAAAGATTAATTTTGACATGAACGGGATATATCCAAGAACAGGCAACAGGGATATAGACAATTTGGCGACGATGGAAATGGGCAAGATTGTAGCTAAAATGAGTCCAAATATCATAAGGTCAGTAAAAAGGCTTGACAGGAGTGATATAAAAAACAAGACTGAAATAATAGACACGCTCATAAAAAAACAATTACAGGAAGCCAAAAGAATGGGGGTTAGGAACGCAAAATCAAAATATTACAAAGAGAATCCAGAAGAGTATAAAAAAATGATGGAAAGTAAAAAATGAAAGACATCTCCACGACCACGCAACAGAAAGATGTTAGGCATATAGTAGAACAGCTCAACGGTATTGTGATAAGAGGGTATAATACGGACATAGCCGGTCTGATTTCAAGGATTTCAGCGTTGGAAACCGCGTCTTTTGACCATGAGAAAATACTGGTTAACAGTGACGGTGACGTATTGACAAACAGTGATGGGATGGTGTTGATGGTATGAATGGAGTCAAAAAAGATTCAAGGGTGAAAAAATGGATTGAGACCAATATTGTCACTCCACTTCAGATATTAATGAGTGGTAATATAACAACAACAGGAACAGTTGCAGGAGGACATATAAGAGACATTTCCTTGACTGAAGGAAGAGTCCCTGTTGTCGGTTTTGATGGACAGTTGGGAGATGATGCGGATCTGACTTTTTCTGGAGACACTTTGTCGAGTACAAATATCACTTCTACAGGACAGGTACAGGGTGGTGTTGCAAAATTTGGTGATATTTCCGGTGGCAATTATTCGGAATTTGAGACAGACGGAACTTTGGAATTTCATGGCAACGCTACTGTTTTCGCCGATGAGCTGGGGGATGTAACAAGACTGAAAAAAACCGGATTGGGTGTAAGCGATAATCTGACAGAAATCAGCGTAGAGTTCACAACGTCTGCCAATTTGTCGGATTATGTAAGCGCAAACATACAGTTTAACC
>DYKC01000084.1 GCA_020722825.1 Vermiphilus sp. | reverse complement strand
GGGAAGGTGGTTGACTGAGGATTTACCCTTCATAATTCCTTTGTTAGATGAAGTTCTTGGCTCTTTTTCATTATGGTAATGGTGCTAAATCTGGCTCCTTTTCCTTTTTTTCTCCTTTTGCTAATGTGGCAAAGTTTTCCTTAAGAAAACTCCCTCCCTCCTTCATCTTTAAAATAAATTCAAATGGCTGAAGACCGAAGGAAAAGGGATGTTTTGCAACTATATCTACCGGGATTTGTTTGCTTTCGCCGGCAGATAAAGATATCTCCAGTCCATCTTCGGGAAAAGAAGAATTTAAGAATTTGCTGGCGATAAGGAATATTTTCCCTTCTCTCTTCTCTTTCCTTAAGTTTTTAACCGTTATAAGAAAACCGCAAGCCGCGGAATCGCCGATTGTTCTTTTCTCCACCTCAAATTTAAGCTCCGGTAAAACCTTGAAACTTCTTGTCTTGAGTTTATGGAAGATTAGGTCCTCAGCAATAATGGTGTAGTTTCCTTCTAAAGAATGGGAAGACAATCTTACCGGAATGGTCAATTTTCCGCTCCTGGCAAGATAATACTTACTCCATTCTTTCTCTACCTTCCCTTGCGGATTTAGCAGCATTAGTTGGAATGGAATTAAACCGCTTGGATGGCCCCCTGAAAGGAATTTTAGGGAGATACTAAAGGAATCGGAGACATAAACCTTGTCTGGTGCATTAATAGTAATATCGTCTACCTTTCTCTGGAATGATAAAAGCATACCCCCGGCAGGTGGAAGTTCAACAGTATCTCCACTCCTTACCCTTTGATTGGAAAAAATGTCTACTGCTTCCTGTTTGTCGATAAACTCAATCCTTGCTTTTGTAAAATCGTCTTGATTTAAGTTTAAAAGATACAAATACTCCTCTCCATCATCCGAGATAAACCTTTGCGCAACTATATCAACCGAGTTGGTTTTCAATACCGGTTGGACAATACCCTTAAAGGTTTTTCTGAGTTGTTCTACTGCATTGGCCACCGCCTTCGGCGAAAATGAAAGAGGTGAGTCTGGAATGGAGCATCTGTCCCTTCTGTCAGAGGGCAGAACACAAGCTTTGAAGGAAAGTTTCTGCGCTCCTTTTATATCCACCTCGCACAAGTTGTCCATCATAACAATACCACCGCGGCTGATGAACCCCTCCAGTGCCTTCGCTACTGAAGATGGAAGCACTGTGACATCTGCAAGGTAGATAACCTTGTAGTGAGAGAGGTCACCTGAAAGAATCCTCTCCTCATCCACCATCTCCACCGGAATCTGCGCCTTAAGCATGGAGAAGAAAGTTCCTCCCACACGGAACTTATGTCCATGGAAGTAAGGAAAAGTCTGGCCCGGCTCTCGCTCATCGAGCAGGCGATAGACATCTGTGGAAAATGAGATAAGAAGACCTATAGGTTCCTTTTTCCTTTTTAATGCATAAAGCAATTTACCGTATTTTTTGATAATCTCTCCCTGCCTTCGCCATTCTTCCCAGACAGCAGGATGTCCCTTGTCAAAATGAGCGGGGGTCTGAAAGGGGCAATAGGTGATTATCTTACCTCCGGCAGAGAGGATGGAATGGAAGACGGCCCTTTCGTATTCTGGAGTTACTTCCTCAGAGAACCATTTATTCCAGCAGTTATTATGGGCTGCAGGAGTTACAGTAATATCTCGGTTTCCTGCTCCAAGCCTGACTAACCCTACCTCAAACATATGTGTATAAGGCGAGGTAGGATAGCGGTAGTAACCTGGCAAGGTGAGTACTTTTTGTTCTGATGAAGGACAAAATCCCCAGCCAGGCAACCAAACCGCACCGTGTTCAGAACAGGCAACCGCGCCTAATTTTTCCTTTATTGTTTTGCAGGTAAGAGCCTGATAATCGGCAAATATATCCTCGCACCTGAAATGGTTCCATAAAAGCCAGGGGTCATTGTCAGGGATAATCCCTTTTACCTTTTGTAATTCTTCTCTTGTAGGTTGAGGCGGCTCAAGTCCTGTTTTTTCTTTAAATATCTTTGTGGGATAATACCCATAGTCAGCAAGTGGTCCCCACATATAATCTTTCCATGTAGAACCACGAGCGATAAAGGTATCATCACCAAAATAAACCTTCTTAGAGAATGCAGGATGGTCTTTAAGTAGTGGAAGACTCGCCGGAATAAATTTTGCCAATAGTTTCCTTGCCAGAGGGCTGATATAGGAGAGGTGAGGGTTTTTCTCGGAGGCATGGACAGCAGTCTGTCTTTTCCCCTCCGAGGTAAGGGAATAATCATTCTCTGTTGCCTCTGGACTTGTCTCCCGAGGGCTAAGAAGTGGTATCCAACCAATGCCTCTCTTTATAGCTTCATCTAAAAAGTAGACATTAGTGAGGTAGGGGGCCATAAGAAAAAGGTTCATGTTTGCGCTGGAGACTAAATCCAGTCCTGCGGCAATATTACCTCTGGTGAAAGGGGCGAGGGGGAGACCAGTAATGGTATAACCGTAGAAACCAAATCCAATAGTGTCACCTTCAAGATCGGATACGATAGAAAATTTTTCCTCTCTTGTAGGAAATCCTTCTGCCGAGATAATCATCTTGTAGTCCCCGAGAGAATAAAAGTCGGTCCTAATGACAAAGGATATCTTTGTTTGGTCTTTGAAGGAAAATTCCTTTAACTGAAAATCCACCAATTTTTCGTCCCTTAAAACCTTAAGGGTAATTCTGCCTGTCTTCTGTTCTGGGTTTGTAAGATAAACCTCTAATGGAATCTCTTCTCCTCTTATCCAACTATGCCAGGGAAGTAAAATCTCTGTATCCGCAAATGACAGTTTTTCTCCCTTTTTAAATTCATCCTTTATCTCTTCCTCCGTTAATGCAACATTATAAAACTTTACTTCATCAATCAAGCCGTTAAAATAATGACTCGCGTATCTTCCTCCAATAAAGAAGTTTTGCTCATCAGAATAGAAAATATCATAGTCCCAGATTCCTTGAGCATCAAGCATCCCATCTACATAGATTTTTACCTCAGGCTTTTTAAAGGTAAAGGCAAGAAAGTGCCATTTCCCATCATTTAAATCTTTATTGCCATTCAGACTAAAATTATTCTTATCCGAATACAGAACAACTGAGGCTTTTCTATCCATCACTCCCTTCAATTTAAAGATATAGCCCGCGTACTTTCCTTCTCTCAAGTTGGAGACAATGGCTAGGTCATCTCCATGAATAAGAAGTATTTTTATCCAACAGGTTAAGGATAAAGTTTTTTTAGGTTTCAGAAGAGCAGAAGAACCGCAGTTTATGTAAGTGTTCCCGTTGGCCTTGAAAGCATTTCCCATCGGTCCGCGTTCAAAAAATATCTCTCCAACACTTACTCCCGTATTACCATTTCCTGTAAGGTCTTTTATAAAAGGACTTTTCTCATCAAAATTGTAATAGGCAACCAGACCTGTTTTTAGTTCTGTTGCTGTCTTGTTTTTGTTTTGGGTAAGAGCAGAATCCTCCTTGATTTCTAAATCATCTATCCATGCCTCTTTCATATAGGGCTGGTTACGAATCATAATCTGGACGCTCTTTGCTCCTTGGGGGCTGGTAAATTTCACAGATTTACGCTCAAGATTCCTACCTTCAAAGAGGTAATATTTGCGTGCTTCCTTTATGTCTGCTGTCCACCAGACCTTTTCCCCTTCTGTATACCTATCATAGAAAAAGGTGAATATTGTAACCCTTCCATGAAGAGAAGCAGAAAGGATATATGAAGTGCTTGGTTTAACGGGAATCTCATAAACTGAACAGGCATCACAATTTGTTTGCTCACCTTTTGTTGCTTCTTCCGATGCCTTCATAAACAAGCATTTTCCTTTTCCATCAGGCCTTTCCGTTACTTTGATTATACTTTTCGGATGGTTTGGATGAAATACCCAGCCAACAGGTTTTCCATCCTCCAATATTTCAAAAGAGGGATTGAAAATACTGCATCCCTCTTTGATTTTCTCCTGTTCTGCAGCTACAAACGCGCCTTGCACAACAAAACCAAAAAAGATTACAAACAACATCCAAACCGATTTCGGCACTTTCATTTAAGACCGCCTTTTTTCTTTAATTCCTTCCTTATTCTCTATCAGGTGTCCCGGCTTCAAGATGTGGTTACAAGTTGATACTCCAGAACCTCCTTATTTTCTTCCTTTATTTTAACAGAATCGTAGGCTATAAGAACAAATTTTCTTCCACCCCCTTTGTGCCTCTGATTGATTTTGGTATTTTTACCCCGTTTAGAAAAAATTCTCTAATGGGGTTTACTTCATCACTTCCTTTTTCTAATGTCAAATCGTAAATATTCAGTCAACCCCGTCTAAATAACAGTTTACTACTTTCTAAACTCTCTGCCAAAAACCTTGCCTTTTTCTTTTTGTAATTAGTGTATCACCCCCCAACCTTGTCAAATTTACTTTCAAGATTTGACTTGATTTTTTGTTATAATTACTAATGCGATATAGTAATAGTAAAATGAACAGATATATTGATATTTGGCCTACCGAATGTGA
>DYKC01000083.1 GCA_020722825.1 Vermiphilus sp. | reverse complement strand
GGATGGAAAAAATTTTGCCTTTTGCCTACGATTCTGTTAAGGTAGAAAATGAAAAAGAGGGGGTTCTGGAATGTCAGTTTGTAACCACATCTTAAATCCAGGACAAATTATAGTAAATGAGGGGTATATACGCAGTAATTGCGGATACAAACGAGTTAGGCGAAATCGGATTTGACCTCCTACAAAACGTAAATTTAAAAAACCTTATATAATCTCTAATTTATAATGATAAAGCTGGATATAATAAAGCTGGATATAAACCAACTTGTTTGCGAAATTGCAGATTTCTTAAAAAAATTCGATTCGACAAGACCTATTCATAAAAAATTCCAACCCGGAGTTGGTCCATTTGGAGAGCCACAAATTGTTAAGGAAATCGCAAAGGGATTGAGTTCAAAAGGATTTACCTCACGAACACACAGAACTCCGGATATGTCAATAGAGAAAGAATGGGCCATTGAATTTAAAATTGCAAGACCCTTCGGTGATAATGGAAGAGAAGCAGAAAATTGGTCTGTTAATTTATTACACCCTTATGAAGGAAATGTATCTTTGCTAGGTGATTGTTGTAAATTAAAATCCTTATCTAATTATCCTAAAAAAGCAGTAATTGTTATAGGATATGAACATAACCCAGCAAAGATTTCACTAGACCCACTAATCAACTCATTTGAAATTATTGCTTGTAAGGTTATGAATATTTGTTTATCAAATCGTATTGAACAAATACGAAAAGATTTGGTTCATCCTGAACATCAAGTTGTTCGTGTAATAGGATGGGAAGTTCTAGGATAAATTGGGAGTCAAATCCGACTCTTCACTCCTTTCAGTCGTTCAGGAACGTTGCACTTTCGGGCTTCGTCCTCATCTCGCCTAACAGGCATTTTACGACTCACTTCGTTGCACTCGTTCGCCCAAATTTCCCTATAGGAAACTTCGTAAAATGCCATATGTTAGGCGCAATGCCAAGAATAAACGCATTTTACCTGCCTTAAAGTAAGATAACTCCATTACAGACAGAATACTTATTGAGGTATAATACAGAGAAGTGGTAAAAAAGGGGTAGCCAGAACTTGAAAGAAGAAAATTGCTTTTACTTGTTGTCTATCAATGGCTTATGCTATAATCGTGGGGCTAAAATGCGATAAAAGAGTAGGTGTATATGATAAGAGAGAGGCATTTTCATCCCCTTGCTTTGAATGCACTTATGAGGCGATGCGTGAGAGGTTGTGGATTTAGTAGTACTTATCACACTTATATCAGGGAGTAACCTCTATTATGCGGGTATTGGTAGGAAGTGGTGCATCAAATTTTTCGGGATTACCAACCACCAGCAGTGTCAGGTTCTCAGGAAAGAGAAGTTCTTTAGCAATCCTTAAAACATCTTCCCTCGTAACCCTCTTTACGCCCTCAATAAGTTTATCCTGATAGTCAGGAGGGTATCCATAGTATTCATATCGTATGAGACGGTTGATTATCTTGTCTTTTGTATCCGACCAGAAAACCTCATTGTTCAGTATACCTTCTTTTGCCACTGCGAGTTCCTCATCAGTAATGCCCTGCCTTATCAGTTCAATCTCTTTTTTCATAAGGGCAATACATTCAGATGTCCTGTCCTGACGGGTTTGAGCCTTGCATATGAACAGCCCTGGGTAGTCAAACTCCGCGATGAAACCTGCCCATATCTCATAGGCAAGTCCTTTCTCCTGTCGCAGATTCCTTGAAAATCTTGAGTACCATCCTGCACCGAGTATACGGCTCAAGACAACCGCGGTAAAGTAGTCCGGATGGTCTCTCCTGATGCCCCTGTGTCCCATCACTATGACAGACTGGCTTGTATCTTTTTTTACTATCAGGTTGGTTGAGCCTTCAGCCGGGAATTCCACCTCAGGTTTTTCAGGTGCCTGTATTCCCCCTCTCTCCCACCCACTGAAGGTTTTTCTGATAAAGTCAAGCATCTCTGAAGATTCAAAATCGCCCCAGACGCCGAGTATGAGGTTTTCCGGATGGAAGTATTCTTTGTAAAAACTTACAATATCTTGACGGCACACCTTGTCTATCGTTTCATATTCAGATATTCGGGCATAAGGGCTGTTTTTGCCATAGAGCAATCTCCTGAATTCTCTGTCTGCAATACCACTTATGTCATCGTTTCTCCTGCTTATCTCACCTTTTTTTCTTATAACTGACAGTTCTATCTTATCCTGCTGAAAATCAGGTGCCGTCAGGATTTTGTAGAAAATATCAAAGACAAGCGGAAAATGCTCTTTATGGGAAAGACCTTCTATTGTTGCGCTGTCTCTATTTATGCCGGTTGATATGTATGCTCCTATCTTTTCAAGTTCATCGTCTATTTCATCTCCTGACATACCTCCTGCACCACCTGTTCTGAGTGTTTCAATGGTTATCTCTGCCAGTCCTGTTTTCTCGGAAGGTTCATAGATGCTGCCTGTACGTATGAGTGCCTGAAAATTTATCAGGGGAAGAGACCGGTCTTCCATCAGGAATATGACCATTCCATTGTCCAGTTTTTCTTTAACGTAGTGGGGAGTTTCAAATGTCCGCAGTTCTGGAAACCTCAACATATCTGGTCCTGGCAGGTTCAGTGTTGCACATCCAGCCAGTATCAATGCCGCCATTGCCAGCAAAAAGACTCTTTTCATTAGTTCATTCCTTCTTCCCTTGTGGAATAGTGTTAGATCCTCTTTCAACCATTCCCACGATTCTGTTTTCCTCTAAGAAGTACTTTTCTGATACTCTCTTAATCTCTCCAACCGTTACAGACTCAATATTTTTAATATATCTGAACAGGTTGCGCCAGTCTCCTGTTACTGCTTGGTACCATGCAATCTGTTCTGCCATGCCTCTTCTTTCTTTAAGGGTTGTCAAAAAGTCCATTTTCAGTCGTGCCTTCGCACCCTCCACCTCTTCATTTTCTATTACACCTTTTTTTATCTCTTCCAATTCTCTAAACACTATATCTTCTATCTCCTGGTTGGTATGTCCTTTTGCCGCAACTGCCCACAGGTAAAACATACTAGGGTACTTTGCCGTTCTACACCAGGCCCCTGTGGATATTGCAACACGCTTTTCTTTCACCATCTTCCGGTAAAGTCTGGAGGTTCTTCCACCTGCCAGTATTTCCGCACAGACCTCCAGGGCAGGAAGGTCAGGATGGACTGCATCGGGTATATGAAAACCTGTCAGAAATATTGGTTCTGACTCCATTCTTATCACCGTTCTTCTTTCTGTCTGATTTACCACTGGCTCAGAAGGAATAAATGTGTGATGCTTTTTGCCTGCGGGGACTCTTCCGAAATATCTTTCAATAATGGGTATGAATTCACCGGGGTTTACATCACCGACTATTACCGCAACAGCATTTGAAGGCACATAGTATTTTTCATAAAAACTTTTCACTCTGGGCCGGGTCATTACCTGCAGGTCTGCAGCGTAGCCTACTACCGGATTGCGGTAAGGATGTACCCTGTAGGCAATATTGTGAAACTCTTCCATCAGTTTTCCCCATGGAGAGTTATCAACCCGCATCCTGCGTTCTTCCTTTACGACCTCAAGTTCTTCATAAAAGTTTCTGAATACCGGGTTAAATAGGCGGTCGGATTCCATGAGTGCCCAGAGTTCTGTCCTGTTGGAAGGTAGTTCAACCCAGTAGGCTGTCATATCATTGCCTGTATACGCGTTGGGCCCCACAGCTCCGTATCTGTCCAGTCTCTTGCCGAACTCGTTGGGCTGTGCATAAGTTGCTGCCTTTTCATTCAGGTTTTTGAACCTTTCCAGTAGTTTCTCAAGATGCTTTTCCGTGGCTGGGACACCTTTTTGCATCTTGACTATCTCCTCATACAGTCGGTCCATCTCTTCAAAAAGTTTTTTCTCTTCTTTCCAGTTCTTTGTTCCTATTTTTGCTGTACCATTAAAGGCGAGGTGTTCTATAAGGTGGCTGATGCCAGTTTCTCCATACTTTTCGTCAGAACTTCCCGTATCAACGTGTATATGAAAGGTGACGACAGGTGCGGTATGGTCCTCCATGATTATAAAATGCATTCCGTTGGCAAGTGTATATTCTGTGATAGCCTTTTCGTAGTCATCCAAAACCTGGGCGTTGGATGTCGCGGCAAAAGCCGTAAGAACCACAATAGTTTTAAAGATAAGTCTTTTCATATTACCCTATTATAACATAAAAAATCCGTTATTCCGAATCTGAAGTCTTTTCCAATACAAGATGAGCCTGAAGGAATGATGGGTCATAATGACGGGTCCTATGACCATAACGAGGAATTACCAAAAGACCAAGCCGGTTGTGGCTAACTATGGAGAGAGATGTAGACCCCAACCCAACGGGTTTCCGGGCTATATACGGGTAGATATGATCCCTCTCCAAAATCCCTTATGTCAGAATTTTAGTGCAATAACATTGTAATAGTCACACAGATCGTTACCACCATTTACCTTTCGCACTTGTGAACACAGGGCAAATGTAATATAATTTTTGAAATGAAAGAAAGGTCTGT
>DYKC01000002.1 GCA_020722825.1 Vermiphilus sp. | reverse complement strand
TACCACATTCTATGTGGAATATTTCTCCTATAAGTCCCCTGCTTATAATCTCCTTTAAAGAGTTATCCTGTGAAAAATAACACTTGTCAGAATATAATAATACAGTTATAATAAATGTCAAATACATTTTTAATGAAGCGATTCTGGAGAGGAGATAACACAATGGAATGGCAGGAATTCAAACTGCACAACGGTATCAGGTTAATATATAAAAATCTTCCGGGAACGCATTCGGTATCCACGGGAATATTTGTAAAAATTGGTAGCCGTTTTGAAAAGCAGGGGCTGTCGGGTGTTTCTCATTTTATAGAACACCTCCTATTCAAGGGGACCAAAAAAAGAAACTACCGTCAGATAAAGGAGGCTATAGAAGGAGTCGGTGGTAATCTTAACGGTTTTACATCAGAAGAAGTAACGTGCTACTGGATAAAGATACTCGGAGAATATCTTGACTTAAGTATTGACGTACTTGCCGATATGATTCAAAATCCCTTGTTGAAAGACACCGACATTGAAAAAGAAAGAAAGGTAATCATAGAAGAAATAAATATGTACCGTGATATCCCTTCAAAATATGTGTTTGAGATTTTTGACGGTACACTTTATAATAATCATCCTCTCGGACAGCCCGTTGCAGGAACATCTGAAACTATGGGGAAGATAAAAAAGGAAAACATTTCCAATCACATCAAAAATTCTTATACCGCTGAAAACATTGTTGTGAGTGTCTCAGGAAACATATCGGAAAAAACACTGTTAAAATCTGTTGAGAAGCATCTATCTTCCGTGGGTAAAAACAAGAAAAACATCTGTAAACCCTGGCATAAAAAAACAGTTGGTCCCAGAACGAATATTTTGAAGAAAACAACGGAACAAACACACATTGTTATGGGGGGTCTCGGGCCGTCAAGGTTTGATGAAAAAAGATATCAGGTGGAGGTTCTTAACACCATTTTGGGCGGAAATATGAGCAGCAGACTCTTCAACAGAATAAGGGAACAGATGGGTCTTGCCTATGCGATTAAAAGTTTTACAAAACATTACCAGGACACAGGAGCATATCTGATATATGCAGGGGTTTCTCCGGACAATTCTGAAAAATCTATTGAGGCAGTTGTTCATGAGATGCGGAGGGTAAAAGAGTCAGGGGTGAAAAAAATTGAACTTGAAAGAGCAAAAAAATTCATTGTTTCACAGATTCTTATGGGACTGGAAGATAACCTTGAATATATGCTGTATCTCGGGGAACAGAAATTATTCAGGAACAGACCTGTACCCATTAAAGAGGTGATTGAAAAAATAAACAGCGTAAGCCCTGAACAGGTGAGAAAAGTTGCGGAAGAACTCTTTCAGCCAAAAAACTTTTGTCTATCTCTTATCGGTCCAAAAGCGGATGATGACCGCATAATGAAAACACTATCTGTACTATAAAACAGTTTATAGTTGTCAGTTGTAAGTAAAAATCAGGACCTCTTACTTTTTATCATTGCGAGCGGAAGCGAGGCAATCTCATAAGATTGTGGCATCATAAGACCCAGTAGAACAGGGCAATATACCCGCAACGATAAGAAGCGTAGGTCCGGGGAGAAAGTACAATGGAAAGAATCATAACAGGATGGGACAGGATATGGAGAAGGTATTATGAAATGTTAAAATCTCTTACAACGGTGAAAAAGATAGCCCTGTCAGTCACCTTCACCTTATTAACAGGTCTTTCCGCACAGTTATCTATAAAACTACCTTTTACACCTGTTCCTGTGACCGGACAGGTATTTCTGGTACTTCTGGCAGGCATACTTCTCGGCAAAAACTTTGGTGCAATAAGCCAATTTCTTTATGCCGCCGGAGGAATTGCAGGCATAAACTGGTTCTACGGAGCAGGAGCTGGTTTCAGACACACAACAGGCTACATCATAGGTTTCATTTTTGCTGCCTATCTCATAGGTGTGTTGACAGAAAAAAATAGGACAAGAACTCAGATGATATTTGCGATGTTATGCGGGATAACAACAATACTTCTGACAGGAACACTATGGCTAACCTTCTTCTTGAGAATCTCTTTCTATAAGGCGTTTCTCATAGGTTTTCTGCCTTTCATCCCTTTTGACATAGTAAAGGCATACTTTGCCGGCGTGATAGCACAATCAATTATAAGAAACAGGAATGACGACTATGAAAAAGTATAACGTGGTTGTTATAGGGGCAGGTATGGTCGGTAAAGAAATGGTTGAGATACTTCTTGAGAGGGAATTCCCTTGCAATGGGTTACCGAGGATACTTGCGACCAGAGAGCGCGAGGAGTTTATCGCAGGTAAGACCTTTCATGTGGAAAAGACAACGGCGGACTCTTTCAACAACGTAGACATCGCCCTTTTTGCAGGGACCGAAGGAGAAAAAGGCGCCAGTAAATTATTTGGATGGGAAGCAGTAAAAAAGGGTGCTTTGGTAATTGACAATGGAAGCGATTACAGAATGTCTCCTGATGTGCCTCTCGTAATACCTGAGGTAAACCCCCATCATCTTAAAAACCATAAGGGGTTTATCGCCAATCCCAACTGTTCCACCATCCAGATGGTTATGGCGGTATTCCCGATACACCAGAAATACAGGATAAGCAAAGTTATTGTTTCTACCTATCAGGCAGTCTCAGGTACGGGAATGAAAGCAGTTGCAGAACTTGAAAACCAGGTTACAGCATACGCACATCACCGTGAAATTAAAAATGAGGTTTACCCTTACCAGATTGCATTCAATGTTATACCCGAAATAGGCAGTCTGTCAGAAGAATTTCCTGGATACTATACGGAAGAAGTGAAAATGATAAAAGAAACGCGCAAGATTCTTGACGAACAGGAATTGAAGATATCTGCAACCTGCGTGAGAGTTCCAGTCTTTAACGGGCATTCGGAAAGTATCACCATACAGTGCGAAAGAAAACCTGATGTAGGAGAGGTTAGAGATATCCTTTCCTCTTTTCCAGGAGTTAAGGTAATAGATGAACCCGAAAAATCCTTGTATCCAACTCCGTTGCTTGCCTCAGGAAAGGATAAGGTGTTTGTGGGGCGTATTAGAGAAAACACTGCTCTTGAAAATGCCCTGGATATCTGGACTGTAAGTGACAATATAAGAAAAGGAGCTGCATTGAATGCTGTCCAGATAGCAGAAGTGATACTCAGGATGGGTATCATTTAGGAAATGAGAGAAAGTCTATCCCGCAGGCACAGACAGATTGATGTGAATCTGTAGTCAGAAATGCAGCAGTGAGAAAACATCGTATCCCTTCAATTTTTCACAACCTTTGAGTTCATCAAGTTCTATCAGAAACAATATCTTTTTCACTCTGCCCCCGCATTTCTCTATTAAACGGCAGGAAGCAAGCGCAGTTCCCCCCGTAGCAAGAAGGTCATCTATCAATACGACCCTGTCGCCTTTCCTTATTACATCTTTATGTATTTCCAGCGTATCGGTCCCGTATTCAAGGTCATATGTGATCTTTGTTGTTTCTCCGGGCAATTTTCCACTCTTGCGTACGGGGATGAATCCCATATGATTTTTAAGAGCCAGCGCGCCGCCGAAGATAAATCCACGAGATTCAATCGCCACCAGTTTATTAATACCAAGAGGTATATTTTTTGCAAAAATTTCTATAACATATTTAAATGCCTCGGGGTTTTCAATCAGCGGAGTTATATCCCTAAAAAGTATCCCTTTCCTGGGAAAATCCGGTATGGTTCTTATAAGTGATTTAAGTTCGTTCATTAGTGGTCCCCTCCTTTTCCGTTACTTTCTTAATGCAGCGGTTTATAACTCTTCTCTTTTTTCATTAACTTCCATTCCTTCTTTAATTTTTGTAGACAGGTCTTTTTAATCTGGTGTACCCTCTGACGGCTGACATTCAACTCTTTTGAAATTTCCTTGTAACTACGCTGGATACTACCTCCCAGACCGTAATATAATTCCAGAACCTTTAACCACATATCTATATTTGCCCTTTTCTCCTTTTTCTTAAGACGCTCAAAAATTTTGTTCAGTATATCTTTATTGCGCAGTACTTCCCAGAAACCCTTTTCTCCTTCCTTGTTGAAATCTGTCACTTCAAACAAATCAACCTGTTTCTCACCATCATAGAAGTCGGAGGATATAACCCTTACCCGTGAGGCATACTTTTTGAATTTTTTAACTATCTCCGGAGGAAGTTTCAGTGTTTTTGCAATTTCTCTATCGGTGGGATACCTGCCGTTCTTAGACATATAGGCCCTTTTAAGTTCTTCAACTCTATCCTTGAACCCCAGATACCTTTCGGGGATTTTCAAAGCCCCAAACTCTTCCAGTATGGCTCTTATAATAAATCTTCTTATCCAGAAGTATGCATAGGTCCCAAATTTCACTTTTTTTTTTACATCAAATTTTTCAATTGCCTTTAAAAGGCCCATATTTCCTTCGGCTATCAGGTCAGGCAGGATGTCAGATGAAAATGTATATCTTTTCGCAAGGTATATAACCAGACCCTGGTAATCTTTCATAAATTGTTCTTTGGCTTTTCTGTCGCCTTTCTTTATACGTTTTATAATCTGTATTTCGTCTTCCAGTTTTGTGTTTTTTAGCATTATTTTCCCTGGGTTTTGATCATCTCACGGATTTTTTCAACCGCTTCCGAAAAATTTTTAGGATTCTTCCCACTCCCCCTCGCAAAAGCAGGACTACCTCCTCCCTGTCCTTCTAAAATTCTGGAAATCTCCTTCATAACTTTGGCAGCAGAAAGTTTTTCCTTTAATTCTCCACTCACTTTAATTACAGTAAAAATCCTGTCATCTTTGATGTTCCCGAGAAAGACAATCCCCTTTTTTATTCTGTCCATAACGTTATCCGCAACCCGGCTTATAAGGTCGTCATTCTCCATTTTGAGAATCCCACTCGCGAAAGAGAAGATATTACCGTTAATTTCAAAACTCTCTTTTTTACATGCAATATCATCGGAAAATTTCCCGGATAAGATATTCTCATACCTGTCTATTATCCTGTCTTTTTCCCGTCTCTCAATAAGTATTCTATCAACTTTCTGGCTAACCTTGTCAATTTCTACCTCAAGTTTTTGTCCAATTTCTTCAATGATATTTCTATAGCGTTCAAGATATTCCACCGCATTTTTATAAGTAACGGCCTCTATCCTTTTTAGATTCTTTCCTATGCTTGAAAATTCGGTTATCCTGAATATCAGTATATCACCGGTCCTGCGTATATGGGTTCCACCGCAAACCTCGGCGTGATAATCCCCTGTTTGGATCACCCGTACCTTTTCCCCATATTTCTCCAGAAACAGGGCTATTGCTCCTCTCTCCATCGCTTCATCAAGGGACATCTCTTCAACAGAAACAGGGCTGTTCTGGATTATTTTATCCTGTATAATAGATTCCACCTTTTCAATTATATCTGCGGACAGGTTGCTAAAGCATACAAAGTCAAATCTCAAACGTTCATCGGTAATAAAAGATCCCGCCTGTCTCACATCTTTGCCAAGAACTTTCCTTAACGCGTAATGAAGAAGATGGGTGGAGGTATGATTTATTGAAACCCGCTTTCTAAATTCGCTGTCCACAACGGCTTTTACCTCATTATTGTTAGCAAATTGTTCTTGAGAGCCTTTTTCAATCTTGCCTTTGTGGTATATATGTCCCTTTTCATCTACCTGCGTGTCTGTTACCCTGAACCTCACATATTCATTTTCAATGACCCCCCGGTCACCAACCTGTCCTCCTTTTTCAGGATAAAAAGGCGTTCTGTCAAGAACAACGTAAAACAATGGTCTTTTGACATCCCGGTAAACAGCAACAATACTACCTTCGTCTTCAGTTTTCTGATAACCGGTGAAAACTGTTTCTGTCAGTGGCGTTTTTTCAAATACAACGGTTTTCTGCATTCCAATATTGGTTGAAAACCTTGAAAGTCTTTTCTGATTATCAAGTTGTTTGTTAAACCCTTCCCAGTCAATCAGGCGGTTCTCCTGGAAAGAAAGGTCTTCAAGAATATCTCTGGGTATACCGTATGTATCGTAAAGTTTGAATGCAACATCCCCTGGTATCAATTTACCCTTGACATTGCCTGTAAGGTCATAAAAATTTTTGCTTGCAGAATTAAGAAGTGAATGAAATTTCTCTTCTTCCTCATGTATAACCCTGTTTATCATCTCGCGATGTTCTCTGAGTGTAGGATATACATCCTGCATGATTTTTATGGGGACGCTGCTAAGATAATAAAGAAATGGTTCTTTGATGCCAAGGTTTACTCCGTTTATACCTGCTCTTCGGAGAATTCTTCTTAAGACATACCCTCTACCCTCGTTTGAGGGAAGCACATTGTCATCAATTAAAAAGACTGCCGCTCTGATATGGTCTGCTATTATCCTGAAAAATGGTTTTTTGTCCTCCTGTTCTCCATAACCCTGGCCGGATATCTTCTCAATCTCTTTTATCAGTGGGAGGAAAAGATCGGTTTCATAATTGGAAGGTGTCTTCTGGAGAATTCTTGCTATCCTTTCAAGCCCCATCCCTGTGTCAACCCCCCTTCTTTTTAAGGGGGGTAATGAACCATCATTCTGCCTGTCATACTGGGGGAAAACAAGATTCCAGAATTCAAGAAAACGGCCGCATTCGCAACCTGGTTTACAGTCAGCACCACAGGACAGATTTTCTCCAAAATCCAGGTAGAGTTCAGTACAGGGACCACACGGACCTGTTTCCCCTGCAGGACCCCAGAAATTATCCTTTGCAGACAACGGAACTATTTTGTTGTCAGGCAAAAACTTTTTCCATATATTCTTTGTCTCATCATCCTTCTCATAATAGGAGACCCATATGATATCTTCGGGAATTTTGAGGTACTTAATGGTAAACTCATAAGCCCATTCAATAGTTTCTTTTTTGAAGTAATCACCGAAGGAAAAGTTACCCAGCATCTCAAAAAAGGTATGATGCCTTCCTGTTATGCCTATCTTGTCAATGTCGCTGTCTTTGCCCCCGGCTCTCATACACTTCTGGCAGGTAACGGCTCTTGAATAGGGCAGTTGTACAGGGGTTGCCCAGAATTTCTTAAACTGTACCATGCCTGCATTGGTGAAGAGTAATGTAGGGTCATCAAATGGAATTAAACTGCTTGTAGAGACAATAGTATGCCCTCTTTGGTTGAAATAATCCAGGTAGAGTTTTCTTATCTCAGCACTGTCCACTTGTAAATCCTTTTCTGGTGACCTTACCCCCTCTTGCAGGAGAGAGTCAATGGTTAGGAGTTAATCATTCAACCTTTGTTACAAGAGTGTTCATCAATCTGTTTATGGTCGGATATGAAAAGCCCCTGCTTTTCAAGGAAAATATAAGATAAGAGATTTTTTTTCTTTTCCTGTTTTTCAAAAAAAAATCTCTTGCAATTTTGAATTCCCTGTTAAAATCAAAATTTTCCCTAACCTCTTTTATTATATCGTCGGGGATTTTTCTCTTTTCAAGAATCGCCAATATATAAAAAAACCCCTTTGATTTCTTTAGATATTTCTCACTCAAAAACGCCGCAAGTACTCTATCGTTTACATATTTTCGGCGTTTACATTCTTCAAGAATTTCATCTATCTCTTCAGGTGAAGCTATGTCCACAAGTTTTTCCCGCAGTTCCCCTACAGAATAACTCCTGCGGTAAAGCATTCTTAAAACTTTTGCATATGCCTCATTATTTTTCACCTTTCAATATAACAAACCTGCTGTTTTCCCCCTGCTTTATTAATAATCGAACCATGCTTTTGGCAGGGATAACTTTTATTATTTTGTTGTACTCCAAAACATTCCTGACCCTCTTCCCATTTATTGTCTGAATAATGGTACCGACAGAAATACCTGCCTCCTGTGCAGGAGAACCTGATTCTACAAAGGTAACCACAACACCCTCCTCATCGGTTATTCTTAAACGCTCTTTTATTTCCGGAGTTATCGTAGAAACATTCATCCCTCTCCATGTCTTTTCTTTTGTACTCTTTGCCATTTCTTCATCAGACGGCATCTCCCCTATAACCATTGATAGAGAAATTTCCTTATTATCTCTCCATACAACTACTGATGTTTTTTTACCCACAGGAGTAGCTGCAACCTTCATCTGAAGGTCCTGAATATCTTTCACTTCACTACCGTCAAACCTTAATATTATGTCACCCTCTTGTAGGCCTACCCTTTCAGCAGGGGTACCAGGCATTACCTTTGAAATGAGTGCACCTTTTGTGTCCTTCCGACCGAATGATTGTGCCAGTTCTTCATCAAGAGGCTGAAGCAATACTCCCACATATCCTCTGACAACCTTTCCCTTTTCTTTCAACTGCGAAAAGACCTGCTTGGCAATATTTACAGGAACTGCAAATCCCAGTCCCTCCGCAACCTGTGGGGATACGATAAATGTATTTATCCCTATTACCTCACCGTGAATATTAATAAGAGGCCCTCCGGAATTTCCAGGATTAATAGCAGCGTCTGTCTGGATGAAATCTTCGTACTGCATAATGCCGAATCCGGTTCTTCCCTTGGCGCTGACAATGCCGACCGTAACAGTTGCTGTAAGTCCCATAGGATTGCCTATAGCCATCACCCACTCCCCTGGCTGAATCGCATCAGAATCTCCAAGCCTGACAGCAGGCAGAATCTTTCCGGCATCTATCTTTATCAGGGCTATGTCGGTCTTGGAATCCGTCCCTATAACCTTTGCTTGGTATAGATGGGTCTCATCCTGCAGTTTCACAAGTATCTTATCAACGCCGTCTATAACGTGGTTATTTGTAATTATGTACCCGTTTTCGCCCACGATAAAACCTGAGCCCAGTCCCTGCTGTTTTCTCTCAAATGTTTTCGGCGACCGGCCCTGTCTATCTCTGGGAGTACCAAAGAATCTGTCAAAAGGGAACTGAAAAAACTCATCAAAGTCGCCGAACGGGTCCCAGTAACGCAGGGTAACCGTCTTTTCCGTCGTTATCTGCACAACTGATGGTTTGACGGATCTTGCAATTTCCACAAAAGCATTCTGCAGTTTCACTACTTCGTTGGTTCCACTGCTAAAGATATAAGGCGACTGGTACACGCCTCTGCCTTCGGATAATCGCCTACCTGGTAGTTCTACCGTTCTGGACAGGAGACCCGCCGCAACAACCCCCACAACAATTCCTGCTACAGCATATTTAGCCTTTCTCATAATCTACCTCCGCGTTTTCAATTTTACCCACATCATTTAGATGCAAAAAAAAAGTAAAAGTTTATCCTATTTTACCTTCACCCATCCTCTCTTGTTGATAGATTCTTCAACTGCAGTTAAAACCTCCTGACACTTTATGCCGTCATAAAAATTGGGGCTGGGATTTTCCCCTCTGGCAATTGATGTCAGAAGGTCTGCCACCATATTAATAAATGCCTCTCCATAACCTATGATATGCCCTGCAGGCCACCAGTTTCCGGCATAAGGATGTGACGCATCTGTTGCAAGTATTGTCCTGAAACCCTGTACATATTCCGGGTCGTCAACACTGTAATACATAAGTTCGTTAAGGTTTTCAAGATTAAAGACAATACTTCCCCTGCTCCCGTTGATTTCAAACCTCTGTCCGTTTTTTCTCCCTGCGGCAAATCTCGTAGCCTCAAAGGAACCGATCGCCCCGTTCTTAAACCTTGCAAGAAACAACGTTGCATCATCCACAGTAACTGTACCCTTTTGCCTGGATTTTGCCTTGTCTTTAAGACCTGTCTCCAGTTCGTCTGTTTCCTTTATCAAAGGACGCTCTTTGATAAATGTTTCGTTCATACCTGTTACTTCGTCAAATTCTCCTACAAGATACCTTGCCATATCTATCAGGTGGGCATTAAGGTCTCCGTGAGCACCGCTACCTGCCACCTCTTTATCCAGTCTCCATACGAGGGGAAATTCAGGGTCTATTATCCAGTCCTGTAGATATACAGCCCTCATATGAAAAATCTTGCCGAGTTTTCCCTCATCTATAAGTTTCTTTGCAAGTCCTATAGCAGGAAGTTTCCTGTAGTTAAAACAGATGGCATGTTTTACTCCATATTTCTCTGCTGCCTCCATCATTTCATATGCATCTTTCATGGTTGAAGCAAGCGGTTTTTCGCAAAAAATAACCTTGCCCTCTTTTGCTGCCTCTATCGCTATATCTTTGTGGGCATTGGGAGGAGTTGTTATGTCTATTATATCAATATCTTTCCTTCTTACAACCTTCTTCCAGTCTGTTTCGTATTCATCCCAGCCAAATCTTTCCTTTGCCATTCTTAACGGTTTTTCTGCCCGGCCGCATATAACCTTCATTGCCGGCACCACAGGCAAATCAAAAAATATCTCCACGTCCCTATATGCATGCGAATGGGCCCTACCCATAAATTTGTAGCCGATAAGACCTATACCTATCTCTTTCATTTGTACCATCCTTCTTTGTCATTGCAAAGGCTTTTTGCGTAGCAATCTTCCTTTACTCCCCCTTCTCTTTCTCCATCTTTATCTTAAGTCCCGCTGCTCCTCTTACCTTTGCATCAATCTCTGTGTAAAGTTTTTTATCCTGTCTGAGTGTCTCTATGGTACTTTCCATCCCCTGTCCGATTGAATTTCCGTTGTACTGAAAATATGCACCCTTCTTCTCAACTATTTTATATAATAATGCTGCGCTTATTAAGGAACCTTCCTTGCTTATACCCTGTCCATAATACATATCCAGTTCAGTCTCCCTAAAAGGCGGAGCAACCTTATTTTTTACAACCTTGACCCGTATTCTGTTTCCTATAATGTCAGAACCCCTTTTTATGCTTTCTATCCTGCGTACATCAATCCTTACTGATGCATAAAATTTTAATGCCCTGCCTCCAGGAGTGGTTTCCGGGTTGCCAAAAAACACACCTATTTTTTCTCTTAACTGGTTGATAAAAATTGTAGATGTTTTTGATTTGCTTATATATCCGGTAAGTTTTCTTAGGGCCTGAGACATCAACCGTGCCTGCAGACCCATAACGCTCTCTCCCATCTCACCCTCAAGTTCAGCCTTTGGAACAAGCGCTGCGACAGAATCTATAACAATCACGTCTATTGCGTTACTGCGTATAAGAGACTCGGCTATCTCAAGAGCCTGTTCCCCGGTATCGGGCTGGCTGACCAGTAAATCATCTGTTTTCACGCCCAGTCTTTTAGCATATTCAGGATCAAGAGCATGTTCGGCATCTATAAAAGCAGCCTGTCCCCCTGTCTTCTGCACTTCCGCAATGATGTGCAGTGCAATGGTTGTTTTTCCCGATGCTTCAGGACCAAAAATTTCCACTACTCTTCCCCTCGGGATACCACCCACTCCGAGTGCAATGTCCAGAGAAACAGCACCTGTGGAAATCGCAGGCACGTCTAAACCTGTTTTTTCACCAAGCCGCATTATTGACCCCTTACCAAATTCTTTTTCTATCTGGCCTATAGCCATCTCAAGTGCTTTTTCTTTATCCATTTTATCTCCATCTATTCTGTTGACACTCCCAACTTACTGGAAATCCTGCTCAAATTAAAATTTTTGGGGTATGCTCCTAACCATATCAAATTTCTTGGGTTTAAGTTTACAACTTTTCCGTTTCACTGTCAACCCCTGAAATAATTTCTGCTCTGACATGTTAAATGGATAATGGCCTGAAATATGTTAAGGGCTTAAATGGGGTACAGAGTTTTAGAAAATGAAATGCGCAGTGTATAGAGATTAACACCCGTTGGTTGAATATATCTCTGTTTTTAAAGGTAAACTTCACATATTGTAGTGTAGACCGGACCTGCAGATTTCAGATCACTTTTTATAAGCTCTATTTTCGTAATGTCCATTAATCCGAAGATTTCTTCTTTGTATTTTTCAAATACATCTTTTAAAGAGGTGATCTTTGGAGTTGATTTGAAACGGGCTATTGTTATGTGCTCCTTGAAGCGGTCCTCTCTTGTAAAACCGAGAGGTTCAAGTTCTGTTTCAATTGAAGCGTTGAGTTTCTTAAGTTTACCTTTTGAATCCACGCCAACCCAAAAGACCCTTATGCTCTTTTCATCAGGAAAGATACCCACTCCCCTGACCGTTGCCGGAAAACACCCTGAACCTTTTAAAGATTCCGTAAGAACATTTTTGATCTGCGAAACTTTATCTTCCTGAATCCCTCCAAGGAATTTAAGGGTGATGTGCAGGTTTTCGGTAGCCACAATTTTTGCCTCCTTCACCTTTGAATAAAGTTTGTGGCTGACCTCTGCTATTCTTTCTTTTATATCTTCAGGTATTCTTACCCCTACAAAGAGCCTCATTTTTTGTGCAGCCAGGGCATCATACTTCTCATCTCTCTGCCGACCTTCTCTATCAGATGCCCTTCCCACTGGCGCATGAGGGCGTTATATACAGGTCGCCCCACGGCATTTTCGGTAATCCATTCCCTTGCAAATTCTCCATTCTGCACCTGTCTGAGAATCTTCTGCATATTCTCTTTCACGCCTTCATCCACCACCATAGGACCTCTTGTTATATCACCGTATTTTGCAGTGTCACTTATAACCTTTCGCATACCCTGTATTCCCCTCACGTTAATCAGGTCCACAATAAGTTTGAGTTCATGACAGGTCTCATAATATGCAACCTCAGGCTGGTATCCTGCCTCAACAAGGGTTTCAAATGCATACCTTATCAACTGGGTTACGCCTCCGCAAAGAACTGCCTGTTCTCCGAAAAGGTCTGTCTCTGTCTCTTCCTTAAATGTTGTTTCAACTACCCCGCATCTTGTTCCGCCCAGTCCCTTGGCGTACGCAAGGGCAAGTTTCATCGCGGACCCGGTATGATTCTGATAAACAGCAACTATGCAGGGCACCCCTTTTCCTTCAACAAACTGGTCTCTTACCAGGTCCCCTGGCCCCTTCGGTGCAACCATATAAACATCAATGTTTTTGGGAGGAACGATCTGGTTGAAATGGATGGAAAATCCATGTGCAAATCCAAGTGCCTTTCCCTCTGCGAGATTCGGCGCAATGAAGTTCTTGTAAACCGCGGGCTGTACATTGTCCTGAACAAGCATCATTATCACATTACATTTTGATGCAATATCATCAGCAGAAAGAACCTTGAATCCATCTGATAATGCCCTTTCATAATTTTGTGTACCTTCCAGTTCACTTACCAGAACATCAACACCGCTATCCTTAAGGTTTAAAGCATGTGCCCTGCCCTGACTTCCATAACCGATGATACCTACCTTCTTCCCTTTGAAAAAACCTAAATCCGCGTCCTTCTCATAATAAATCTTAGCCATTTTTGCTATCCCCCTTTTCAGATAATCTACTCTGATATGCCCGCAAGGGACCTGCCCTATATATTTCCCTCTCCCCTCAAAGAGGAAGAGGGGCTCTCTTTGCCTCTATTCTTTCCGGGTAAATTCCCTTGCCATCGCAATCTTTCCTGTCCTTACAAGTTCTTTTATTCCATAACCTTTCAAGAGTTCAATCATTGCAGTAATCTTGGAGGTACCTCCGTCAACCTCCAGTGTTAACGATTTTTTGCCGATATCAACAACCTTTGCCCTGAATATATTTGCTATCTGCATAACCTCCTGTCTTATTTCTGAATTAAGAGTTTTGATCTTGACAAGGACCAGTTCCCTCTCTATAAAATCGCGCTCCGTAAGGTCAAGAACCTTTATTACATCTATAAGTTTATTCAGCTGTTTGTAAATCTGTTCCAGGATACGTTCATCACCCTTCACTGTCAATATCATCTTGGAAATCTCAGGGTCCTCGGTCTCGGAGACACATAGGCTATCTATGTTGTATCCTCTGGCGGAAAAGAGCCCTGCAATCCTTGCCAGAACCCCGGACCTATTTTCAACTGAAATTACAATTATATGGGACCTTAACTCTCTGTTATTCTTCTCCATTGGTTTTCTCATTCAACCCAATTAAGCAGTGAACAATGAATGGTGACTAACTCTTCCATTGTTCTTGCCACTCACCACCTGCCACTGGTTCTCATGCAAGCCCTTCCAGCATCTGGTCAAGAGATGCCCCAGCTGGAACCATTGGAAAAACATTTTCTTCTTGCGCTATCTTGCAGTCAAGAATGACAGGTTTATCTTTTACGTTCAAAACCTGTTCTATAATTTTGTCAAATGCCTCCATTGAGGCAACCCTGTAGCCGATGGCACCGTAAGCCTCTGCCAGTTTCACAAAATCAGGCTGGACATTCTCAGTACAGGTATAGGCATATCTCTTTTTATAAAACAACTCCTGCCACTGCCTGACCATTCCAAGAGAGCCGTTGTTAAGAATTATGATTTTTATGGGAAGGCGTCTGTAAACTGCAGTAGCAAGTTCCTGAATATTCATCTGTATGCTTCCGTCACCTGCTATATCTACAACAGTCTTGCCTGGATTTGCCATCTGTACACCTATTGCTGCAGGAAAACCAAATCCCATAGTTCCCAGCCCGCCTGAAGTGATGAAGGTACGCGGCCTTCTGAATTTATAATACTGTGCTGTCCACATCTGATTCTGTCCGACCTCTGTACATATTATGGCGTCTTCAGGAAGCAAGTCGGATATTTTTTCTATTATGTACTGGGGTTTTAAGGCAACTTTTTCATAGGTGAGCGGATATTTTTGCTTCCACTGTTTTATCTTGGCAATCCATTCCTTTTTTGCCAGAGGTTTAACCTTTTCGTTGAGTTTTTTGAGCACATCCTTTGCATTTCCCACAATGGGAACATCTACATCAATATTCTTGCTTATTGATGTAGGGTCAATGTCAATATGGATTATCTTTGCATTGGGAGCAAAGTTTTCAACTTTCCCGGTAATCCTGTCGTCAAACCTGGCACCTGCTGATATTAGAAGGTCTGTTTCTACCACAGCATAGTTTGCGTATTTTGTTCCGTGCATACCCAGCATACCGAGCGACATTGGATGGTCAACAGGAAGACTGCCCAGACCCATAAGCGTGAAAGTCACGGGAATTTCAGCGGTCTCAATGAATTTTTTCAGTTCCTCGGAAGCATTCGCACTTATTATACCGCCACCCGCAATGAGCAGAGGTTTTTTTGATTCTTCAATCATCTTCCATGCTCTTTCAATCTGTAAAGGATGCCCCTCATAAACAGGATTGTAACTTCTTATCTCTACCTTTGAAGGATATTCAAATTTTGCTTCTGCTCTCTGTATATCAACCGGTAGATCTATGAGAACAGGGCCGGGTCTACCTGAATTGGCTATATAAAACGCTTCTTTCACAGTCTTTGCTATATCATGCACATCCCTTATAATGTAGTTATGTTTTGTTATCGGTCTGGTAATTCCGGTGATGTCAACCTCCTGGAATGCATCACTGCCTATGAGATGGGTTGCAACCTGTCCGGTAATAGCAACTATAGGAACAGAATCCATATAGGCAGTTGCAAGCCCTGTAACGAGGTTTGTTGCTCCTGGACCTGAAGTGGTGATACACACTCCAATCTTGCCTGATGACCTTGCAAATCCGTCTGCAGCATGGGCAGCACCCTGTTCATGACGCACCAGTATAAAGTTTATTCCACTGTCATACAACTGGTCGCAAAGTGGCAGCAAAACCCCGCCTGGGTACCCAAAAATAATCTCAACGCCCTCTTTCTTTAAAGACTCCACCATTATCTGTGCGCCAGTCATTGTCCTCCTCTTATTTGTCATTTTGATATCGTCTGCTCACGAGACGAACCTACAGAAATCTTTGTAATGGGAACCTCCACTGTCTGCTCAATCTTTTCTATGTATCTTTTTGCGTTCAAAGGAAGCTCGCTGTATCTTCTGATGCCTCCAATGTTTTCATCCCATCCGTCAACCTCTTCATAAGTGACATCGCATCCGGTAAAAACCTTCGTATTTAGTGGATACTCATTGTAAACCGTCCCTTCAAAATTATAAGCCGTCCCAATCTTTATTCTCCTGAGTCCTGATAGAACATCAAGTTTTGTCATAATCAGTTCATCAAGTCCGTTAACCCTGCAGGCAAACTTTACAAGAATTGCATCAAACCATCCGCACCTTCTCGGTCTCCCTGTAGTTGCTCCATATTCATTCCCCGTTGTTCTCAGGTTCTCTGCTTCCTGCCCTTTTAATTCCGTGGGGAATGGGCCCATTCCCACCCTTGTGGTATAAGCCTTGGCCACTCCGATTATCCTGCTTATTTTCTTTGGAGACAATCCCAAGCCGGTACAGGCACCTCCTGCAATAGTATTGGAAGCAGTAACATAAGGATAGGTACCGAAATCTATGTCAAGAAAAGTTCCCTGTGCACCCTCTGCAAGAACCTGCTTGCCTTTTTCCGTCTCTCTGTCAAGATACAGGGCTATATTTTTCACCATCTTTTTCATTTTCTCCCTGTACTTCCTGGTCTCCTCATATATCTTCTCCATGGCAAGCATCTGTTCTTTGTAATATTCTTTGAAAAGATAGTTTTTAAGTTCCAGGGCTATCTTCAATTTCTCCGTAAAGATTTCTTCTTCCAGGAAATCAATAACTCTTATACCTATTCTGTTGAATTTATCTGCATAGGTTGTACCTGTTCCTCTGCCAGTGGTTCCAAGACTTCCTTTACCCCTGAATTTATCTTCAATCTGGTCCAGTATCTTATGATATGGAAGAGTTATATGCGCATTCTCTGCAATAAAAAGCCGTCCCTCAATTGAAACCCCGTTTTTCTCAAGATATTCTATTTCTTCAAAAAGTGAAACAGGGTCCACTACAACGCCATTACCTATTACACACACCATATCTGGATGAAGTATGCCAGAAGGGACGAGATGAAAAATGTACTGCTTGTTTTTTATCACAACTGTATGTCCTGCATTGCCTCCGCCCTGATATCTTGCAACAATATCCATATCCTGTGCAAGATAATCAATTACCTTGCCCTTCCCTTCATCTCCCCACTGGGTTCCAACAACCACTGTTACCATAATAGAAGACCTCCTGCATAAAAACCCTGCGATGCGTCATTCCTCTACTTTAACTTACTGACTATTGCCTGTCCCATTTCTCTGGTCCCCACGCAATTAGTATCGCCAGGGTCCCTGAAATCATAGGTCACGTATTTCCCTTCCTTTATCACCTCTGCAAGGGCATGTTCCAGCGTCTCTGCCTTTTCAGTTTCACCAATATAGTCAAGCATCATAACTCCGGCAAGTATTAGAGCCGACGGATTTACCTTGTTCATTCCCTTGTATTTTGGAGCACTGCCATGCGTTGCTTCAAAAACAGCTACTTCTTCACCGATATTCGCCCCTGGTGACATTCCCAGACCACCGACAAGACCGGCACATAAATCAGAAACAATATCACCGTAAAGATTGGGTGCTACAAGAATATCATACAGTTCAGGTTTTTGAACCAACTGCATCGCCATGTTATCAACAATTCTGTCTTCAAACTCAACATCAGTATACTTTTTAGAAATTTCCCTTGCAACATCAAGAAAAAGTCCGTCTGTAAACTTCATAATATTTGCCTTGTGGATAGCCGTAACTTTTTTTCTCCTGTTTTTTCTCGCATATTCAAAAGCAAATCTTACTATCCTTTCAGAATTTGTAACAGATATCGGTTTTATGCTTATACCTGAGTCTGTTCCTATCTCTTTTCCTGTTGTCTTCTTTATAAAGGATATCAGGTCCGCCGTATCTTTTTTACCTCGTTCAAACTCAATACCTGCATACAGATCTTCCATATTCTCTCTTATTACTATCAGGTCCAGACTGGAGTACCTGCTTCTTACCCCTTCATAAAACTTGAATGGGCGTAAACACACATAAAGATTGAACTGCTGTCTTATATAAACGTTGACACTTCTGTAACCGCTGCCTACCGGCGTCGTGAGCGGCGCTTTCAGGCAAACCTTGTTTTTTTCAATGGATTTTAACGTCCTGTCAGGCATAGGGGTTCCATACTTTTCAATGGCACATTCTCCTGCCTCTTGAATATCCCAGTCTATATCCACACCTGTCGCTTCAATACATTCCTTAGTCACCTCAGTTATTTCCGGACCTATTCCGTCACCCGGTATCAGCGTTATCCTGTGTCCCATTTTTACAATTTAAACCCCTTGTTCTTTTTTATGTAGTTTACAACCCCCCCTGCTTTTATTATCTTAAGCATAAAATCCGGCAGAACTGATGACTTTATTACTCCTTTTTTTGTAAGATTTCTTATCTCACCTTTCTCAACAGCAACCTCCAATTCATTCCCGCTGTCAATCGTATCGGTATCCGCCTCTACGAGAATCAGTCCAATGTTAATGGCGTTTCTGAAAAAAATTCTTGCAAAACTTTTCGCTATAACTGCGGATATTCCTGCATTTTTTATGACCAGAGGAGCCTGTTCCCTGCTTGACCCGCAGCCAAAGTTCTTACCACCGACTATGAAATCTCCCTTTTTTATCTTGCTGTAAAAGTCAGGCTCTATATCCTCCATCAAATGCGTTGCCAGTTCTTTCATATCCAGGGTTTTAAACTTATACTTCCCTGATATAATGTAATCGGTATTTATGTCGTCACCAAATTTATGTGCCTTGCCCTTTAAAACCATTTTAAATTCCTTGTCACGGATCGCTTTTATTGCATCGGAAAAACCTTGTTTTTCTCTTTAATATTTTCCCAAATTTTAAATGGTACCACAGATTCTGGTGCACATCAAATTTTCATACGTTATCTGGATGGAACTGAACCTGAATTACCAGTAGACATAGCGGGTAAATAAATCTTTTTCGGCACGAGTCAGCCTTTCAATATCAGGTACTATATAACGGTCATCAAAAACGTCCAGCAAAATCTTTCCTGTTCTGCCGAAATCAAGAGTTCTGTGGGATGCCCATCTCATACTGAAATTTTTGGGCCCCTTGTCTGTTTCAACCTCAAAATGAAGGGTGCCAAACTCCAGTTTTATACTGTAAATTTCATGGATTATATATGCAAAATAATGTTTTTTCATTACCTCATGGATAATCTCGCGGACATCTTCAGGAAAAATTCCAATATCCTCTATAACTCCTATCTCCCTGCTTCTGTCATACTCATCGTAATAGAACAAAAAGATATATTTATCGGGGCATGCAACTGGAAAGGCACTGATGGCATAAACTCCTCTGTAGATTGTCCCGTCCGAATCCATTAAATGCATCATCTTAAAAGTACCCCTGAAAATTTTTACCTCTTCAGGCTTTAAAAAACGTACTTCTATCTGCTCCAGAGCATTTTTTTCCATTTAGTTTCTCCCTCATATTTTCATAAATCCTATTCATCTATAGAGGTAAGTTTTGTCTGTATCTCTACAAGTTTATAATATAAGCCTTTCTTATTCATCAGTTCACTATGACTGCCTGATTCTATAATGCGTCCTTCATCAACCACATAGATAATATCTGCTCCACGTAGAGTGGAAAGCCTGTGTGCAATGGCAATTGTAGTCCTTCCTTTTGACAATAATGCAAGAGCCTCCTGTATCTTCATTTCAGATTCCGTATCCACAGATGATGTTGCCTCATCCAGTATCAAAACCGACGGATTGCATAAAAGCGCTCTGGCTATACCTATCCTCTGCTTTTCCCCACCGGAAAGTCCTGCACCTCTCTCCCCGAGAAGGAAGTCGTATCCTGTGGACATCTGCATTATGAAATCATGGGCATTGGCCGCCTTTGCAGCCATTATTATCTCCTTATAGGTTGCAGATGGATTTCCGTAGGATATATTTTCGGCTATTGTCCCCCGGAAAAGAAATGGTTCCTGTAAAACAAGTCCGATATTACGATGTATGTCTTCACTTGCAATATCGCGTAGATTATAACCATCAAGCGTAATAGTCCCTTGCTGGGGATCGTAAAACCTGCATATAAGATTTATAATGGTGGTTTTTCCGCTTCCGCTTTTTCCAACTATGCCAACCATTGTACCTGCCTCAATCTTAAAGCTTACATTTTTCAGCACAGGAAAATAAGGCTCGTATCCGAAGGTCACATTCTTAAACTCAATATTTCCTGAAATTTTTTCAAGGTGCACTGGCTTTGCGGGGGGTTTTAAGGTAGGCTCGGTATCCAGAATCTCAAATATGCGGTGCGCGGCAGTGGTAAACCCGCTGAACCAGTTTGAAAGCAAACTTATACTTGAAAGCGGTGCATAAAACATCCCTAAGTAACTTAAAAAAGCCATTAACTGACCCAGCGTTAAAAGGTCTGCAAGAACCCGCTTACCCCCGGCATACCATACAATCAATCCTCCCAGACTGAACAGAAAAGCCATCATCGGATTGAATACCGACACGCTGAGATTGACCCCTCTATTTGCATCCTTTACATCTACAGAACGTTTCTCAAACCTCTTAATCTCTCGGTTTTCCTGGGCAAAAGTACGTACCAGACGTATCCCGGAAAGGATGCTGTTGAGAAAACTGGACATCTTTGTCTGGCTGTCCCATAATCTGTAGTACCGGGGATAAATCCTGTGCCAGAAAAACCAGGTTCCAAATATCACAAATGGTATCGGTACCAATACATACAATGCAAGTATGGCATTGATTGTAAAAAGCATAGCACCTATTCCTGCAAATAACAGTATGTTGATAAAAAAACCCTGTCCAATTTGTGAAACAAAACCATGTAGCATTTCAACATCTGAAGAAAATCTTGTCATCAGCATACCAACAGAATTTTTGTCGTAATAGTCTATGGACAACTCCTGAAGTTTTTTAAACATATGGTTTCTGAGTGTATAGGTTATCAGGGTTCCAACAGATGTTGAAAGCGTACCTATGACCATATTCAACTGGGCCCTGACCAGTTCAGTCGCTATAAGTGCAAAAACCAGCCACTTGAGCCACTCTTCATGCTGTCTGGTGGTTAAAACATCATCAACAAGAATCCTGACCAGTTGTGGAGGAACAAGATTCAGAGCCACCGCAACTGCCGTGATGAAAAAAATAGATACCATCCAGTGCATATATGGTGCTATTAAAGAAAAAATCCGTATTATAATAGCACCCTCTTTTTGGCACCTTGGACAGGAAGAACCTTCAGAACGCAGAGGCATGCCGCAAACCTTACATAAAAGCGGATGGGACTCCTGCAAAACCTTGTTATCTACAGGCCTGCCCTGACGAAGGTTTTCTACCTGACCGGTCATTCGTTCAAAACGGTACCTTAAGACATTGGTAAACCTTGCTACATCTACAAACACGCCTTCAACTTTAGCCTGGAAAAAAGCACTACCGACAGTACAATACACCCTGACGGATTCAATCTTTTCCATATCCAGGACAGTAACCTCACCACTGCCCTTCTCCGGAATTGAAACAAGTTTATCCTTTGAGGCAAGAACCCAGAAACCTGTCAGATTTCCCTGTATATCAAGGTCAGCAAATGCAGCAAGTTTAACCTCGTCCAAAGGGATTTTCAACTCTTCAAGACGAGATATTACGGTTACCGGTATTTCCATCTTTTTATCCTGAAAACTGACGATACAACTCCTTAAATTTACACTCCTTTCATTTTTTGTCAACACCCTCTGCAATTCTCCCTGGAAATTTGAAAAAGTTCGGATATAATTGTAGAATAGACAAACTATGGAAAATTTATTGAACAGACTGAAAGAATATGAAAGTATAAAAAACATCTCAGGACCTTTGATGCTCATTGAGGGAGTTGAAGGGGCGGGGTACGGAGAACTTGTGGAAATTCTACAGGAAAACGGAGAAAAACGTCTGGGCAGAATACTTGAGATTTACCATGATAATGCGCTTATACAGGTATTTGAAGGGACATCAGGCTTGAACATTTCTGGAACAAAAACAAGATTTACAGGTAAAAACATAGAATTTGGAGTCTCCCCCCGTATTCTCAGCAGGATATTTACGGGTATGGGGAAAATACGTGACAAAGGACCAGAGATAATCCCGCAGAAATACCTGAATATCAACGGTTTTCCCATTAACCCGACAAGGAGGGATTACCCCTCTGAATTTATACAAACAGGCATCTCCGCCATAGACGGTTTAAACAGCCTTGTGCGGGGACAGAAACTTCCGATATTCTCTGGAGCAGGGTTACCCCACAATCTGCTCGCTACCCAGATAGTAAAACAGGCGAAAATAATATCAGAAAGTGATGATGTGAAGTTTGCGGTTGTCTTTGCCGCAATGGGTATTACCTTTGAAGAAGCAGAGTTTTTCCAGAGAGAATTCCGAGATGCAGGTGCATTAGAAAGAAGCGTTATCTTCATAAATCTTGCAGATGAACCTGCTATAGAAAGAATAGCCACGCCGAGAATTGCCCTCACCGCGGCAGAATATCTTGCCTTTGAACTGGGGATGCATGTGGTAATAATTCTTACCGATATGACAAATTATGCAGAAGCCCTCAGAGAGATTTCGGCAGCACGAAATGAAATCCCTGGAAGACGTGGTTACCCATCTTATCTGTACACGGACCTTTCAACAATCTATGAACGCGCAGGAAGGATAAAAGGGCGTAAGGGTTCTGTCACTCAGATTCCAATTCTGACCATGCCTGAAGACGACAAAACTCACCCGATTCCGGACCTTACCGGATATATAACCGAAGGACAGATAATATTTTCAAGACAACTACATCTGAAAGGAATATATCCCCCTATTGACATACTGACATCTCTTTCAAGGCTGAGGGATAAGGGTATAGGAAAAAATTCCACAAGAGAGGACCACCCATCTATTGCAAGTCAGTTATTTGCTTCCTATGCCAGAGGAAAAGAGGCAGAAGAACTTTCATTGGTTCTTGGAGAAGCATCCCTTACTGAAACGGACATAGCCCACCTGAAATTTTCAAGACAGATGGAAAAAGAATTTATCTCCCAGAAACCTGACGAAGAAAGGACGATTCAACATACGCTTGACATAGCATGGAATCTGCTCAAAACCCTCCCCAGGGAAGAGATAAAGCGTATACCTCCGGAAATTATGGACAAATACTGGAAACAGAATGAAACTCAAAGTTAATCCGACAAGGATGGAATTGCTTAAACTCAGAAAGCGCATCAGACTTGCCAGAAGGGGACATAAACTTCTCAAGGACAAGGAAGAGCAGTTACTCATGGAGTTTAGAAAACTTGTAGATGATGTTAAAAAAAACAGGAAATTAATTGAAAAAGAACTGGAAGGGTTTTATCTTGAGGTCTTAAGGTTTAAAGGCATACTGGACGAAAAAACATGGAAGGGACTGATTGAAACAGAATTTTTTAAAACAACATTTTTGGTTGAAAGAAAAACCATATTTAATATCCCTGTATCTGAAACTCATTTACAAACAACACCTGAAAAATTCCCTCCAGACCATACATTAACTCCCTATCACTACTACCTTATCCAGAAAGGTAAAAAAATTCTGAAACACCTGATAAAACTTTCATTCCTGGAGAATAAACTGACAGGTTTTGCCTCTGAGATTGAAAGAACGCGAAGAAGGGTAAACGCTCTTGAGTATATTCTTATACCAAATCTGGACGAAACCATTAAATTCATCACCTTTAAACTCAACGAAACTGAACGTAGTTCTCTTGTTACGCTCAAACATATTCAATTGACGAGACAGTAATATAGGAGGGTCACTCTCGGCAGACGGTGTTTTCAAGTACTCCGATACCTTCAATATCTATCTTAACGGTATCTCCTTCGCGCAAGAAAACAGGCTCTTTTCTCGCAAAGCCCACTCCGGAAGGTGTGCCTGTCATAATAAGGGTGCCTGGTAAGAGAGTCATCTGTCTTGAAAGATATGAGACTATTTTCGCAACGTTGAATACCATGTCAGAAGTGTTTGCATCCTGCATAATAATGCCGTTTACCCTTGACTGTATTCTCAGGTTATCAGGGTTTACATCTGTAACAATACAGGGACCAACTGGTGCAAAAGTATCAAAAGACTTTGCCCTTGCCCACTGCTTGTCAAGTTTCAACTGGCAGTCTCTTGCACTTACGTCATTTCCGCAGGTGTATCCGAGAATATAGTTATGCGCTTTCTCTTCTGGAATGTTTTTAGCACGTTGTCCTATAACCACGGTAAGTTCAGCCTCATAGTCAACAAAATCAGGCGCTTCAGCAGGCAAAATAATATTCTGCAGGTGTCCTGTGAGTGAAGTAATAGCCTTTAAAAATATAACCGGAGCAGGTGGGATATCCATCCTGCTTTCCCTGGCATGCTCTTTGTAATTCAGCCCCAGTGCAATAATGACGGGTGATTCAACAGGCGGCAAAAAGGTTTTTACATCTGCCATATGTACCTTTATACCGGTTTTTTCTGGAGTTCCTTCCAGAGGAGACCTGTCAACTATGTGAATTACTTCGCCTTCAAGAATACCATAACTTCCTGCTGGATCCAGTCCGTCTATCTTAACTCTCAGATATTTCATTTCCAAAGTCTGCAAATGTAATTATTTTTTATTATCCTGTTGGTCATCCACTTCCTTGTACTCGGCATCAACCACATTGCCTCTGTCCTGGCTATTCCCTTTTTTCTGAGGTGTTTCTTCAGGTGGAGCCTGCTGTTCTGTACCGCCCTGCTGTCCAGCCTGCTGAGACTGTTGCGCCTGCTGGTAAATAACCTGAGCAATTTTATAAGATGCCTGCTGGAGTTCTTCCATACCCTTTTTTATACCTTCCACATCCTTGTGTTCGGACTGTATCAGTTTGTTAAGAGCATCTATCTTGTCCTGTATCTCTTTCTTTTCAGGTTCGCCTATCTTGGCACCGTGCTCTCTCAGTGTTTTATTGACCGTGTAAATGAGAGAATCTGCCTGGTTGGTAACCTCTATAATTTCTCTCTGTTTCTTATCCTCTTCAGCATGCCGTTCCGCTTCCTTCACCATCCTATCAATCTCTTCTTTGGAAAGTTTTTTTGAAGCGGTGATTTTAATAGACTGTTCTTTACCTGTACCTTTATCTTTTGCTGTAACGTGCAGAATCCCGTTTGAGTCAATATCAAATGATACCTCTATTTGAGGGATGCCCCTCGGAGCAGGAGGAATGCCCACTAAGTGAAAATTCCCCAAACTCAGATTGTCTTTTGCCATTGGACGTTCACCTTGTAATACATTTATTTCCACTGATGTCTGATTGTCAGCCGCAGTAGAGAAAATCTGGCTTCTTTTCACCGGTATCGTTGTATTCCTGTCTATAATCTTGGTGAAGACACCTCCAACCGTTTCAACGCCAAGAGAAAGAGGAGTAACATCCAGGAGAAGAATATCTTTATCCTTCATATCACCGCTGAGTATTGCCCCCTGTATGGCAGCGCCTATTGAAACACATTCCATAGGGTCAACCCCTCTTTCCGGCTTAATCCCGATAAATTCTTCCACAAACTTCTGAACAACAGGCATCCTGGTAGGACCGCCAACAAGGATAATCTTATTGATTTCAGATTTTTTTAACCTGGCGTCATCTATGGCATTACTGAGCGGACCTTTACACCTGTCAATTATGGGTGAAACCAGCTCTTCAAGTTTAGCCCTTCTTATCTTCATCTGCATATGTTTTGGACCGGACTGGTCTGCAGTTATAAAAGGCAGGTTTATTTCAGTTTCTAATGTAGAGGATAGTTCTATCTTGGCTTTTTCAGCGGCCTCCCTTATTCTCTGCATTGCCATCCTGTCCTTGCTGACATCTATGCCCGATTCTTTCTTGAATTCACCCACAATATAGTTTATCAGAACCTCATCCATATCCGTACCGCCTAACTGTGTATCTCCATGTGTGGAAAGAACCTTGAAAACGCCAGCCATCATATCCATTATAGTTACGTCAAGGGTTCCCGCCCCGAAGTCAAATACGAGAATTTTCATCTCTTTTTCAAGTTTATCCAGCCCAAAGGCAAAAGAAGCCGCAGTAGGTTCATTGATGAGCCGTACAACTTCCAGCCCGGCAATTGTACCTGCATCCTTTGTCGCCTGTCTCTGGTTATCATTAAAATATGCGGGAACGGTGATAACCGCTTTCTTTATTGACTGCCCTAAAAAAGACTCCGCATCTTTCTTTATCTTCTGGAGTATGTATGCCGCAATCTGTTCAGGCGTGTATGATTTTCCGTAGATATAATACTTGTGGTCAGTACCCATCTTCCGTTTTGCTGCTATTACAGTACCTTCAGGGTTAACTGCCGCCTGTCGCCTAGCAGGTTCTCCAACAAGAACCTGGCCGTCTTTTGTAAAGGCAACATAGGAAGGGAACGCTTTGCCCCCCACGATGGTCGTCCCTTCAGCACTTGGAATAATAACCGGCTTTCCGGCCTCCATAACGGCGGCTGAAGAATTACTCGTACCAAGGTCTATCCCTATAATTTTTTCTGCCATTGTTTTATCCCTCCATCTTTAATTAAACTAAAATTTAGATGTCCTTCCACAACAAAAGTTTCAACCTTTTTTGTAAGATTTTAAGATGCTCATCACCATACGCTAGGAACTATTCAGCGGTTTTCAAAATCATAAGCCCATCACATGAAAGTCTAACAAGAGAGAGTTCTGGGGAAATGGGCGGTGCAGGATTTGAACCTGCGACTTCCACCTTGTAAGGGTGACACTCTTGCCACTGAGTTAACCGCCCCTCAAAATAAAAATTGAAATTTTCTCTTGCATTCTCAAAACAATTGTGTTATATTATACCCCACCTCTACATTTTTTCAAGAATCAGAACTGTGACGCACTGAAATTCCGTAAATCCTCACTGAACCACGTTCCCTGTAATCTAAAATGACGGCAACCATGATGGTGCACCTTTTTCGTAAGAAATTCTGTTTTACTTCTTTCAAACTGTCTGAAAGCCGCTTGTATCAAGGGATTGCGGAAGACTTGACAAAAAAGTGTGTGGAAAGGGTATAATAAAAATGATAATTAAATAGGCGAGACGTGGTTCACTGAAAATTACCCAAAAACAGGAGGTCTTACCAGATAAAAGTCAAGTGACATTTTAAGATTTTTAAAAAAGACAAT
>DYKC01000082.1 GCA_020722825.1 Vermiphilus sp. | reverse complement strand
CAGTAACCAAAGAATGTAGAAGCAGTTCCACCCCTTTTTCCTTTAGATAAAGGGGTAAAATTAATTTCAAGGCTTCAGGTTCTATCAAGATACTCTCTCCCTCATCTCGATAAGGCAGAAAACCAAAACTGTTTGTCTCTTTCTTTAATCTATCTAAAATCTCAGAAATTATCGCACTCACTATATGATTATTAATTCTAATGGAAGAAATAGGTGTTACCAGACCGGCGGTAGCCATACCCCCCAAAAATCCGTATCGTTCTATCAAGATTACCTGATTGGTATAGCGTCGGGCTGCTACTGCCGCTCCAATACCGGCTGGGCCTCCACCCACAACTATATTCTTTCCGTTTTTTACCCCCTCTTATAGATATGTATATCGTAGCCTGAAGATTTATCTGCAAAACTGTTTTGGGATATCGTTATTTTTCTATCTTCAAATAGTACCTGGTAGCATTTCCTGCCCTATCGGTAGCGTAAATAGTAAAGCCTTCTGGGATAACTATGAGGGAAGAAATACCCCAGATTTCTACCTCGGTTACGGTCTTTAGGTTGCCTCCAGAAAGGAGAATTTTCAGATAGCGAACTTGTGGTAACGAGGGAAAATTTACTTCTGCCGCATAGAGGCTAAGGTAAGGTTCAATATAATACTGGTATAAAGGGAATGAAGGACCGGGTAAAAAACCTATCTTTTGCCATTCTTCTTTTTCTTCCCTTTTACCGAAGAATTTAATCTCATCTATATCTTCCCAACAATATAGAATTATTCTGCCAACAGGAACAACCTTTTTTAAATCAAAGCTAATTGTACAATCTGTAGCACCAATCCAACGGATTGCACCAGTAGTGAACCAACCATTACGTGCATCTCCGTCGATAAGGTCATAGCCAGTATCATCCTTTCTCCATCGCCAGGAGTCTGGGTTAGGCTCCAGAGAATAACTAATCGTTTTTTCCTTTATATCCTTATCATTTTCCGAAAGGGGAGAGAGAAATAGATAATCATACTGGTAACAGTTGTCTTTTACCCTGCTCATGGAAATACGACTGGTTACCCTCTTTTCTGGCGGTTTCCAACCATGATAGTCCCTTATTACCCAGGAGACAGCCTTTTTTTCTGGGTCCCAGCCAAACTCAGGCTTTATCTGAGCAGGGAAGGCTAAAGGCTCATCTGTTTCTACCTTTATTCTGATTCCGGAAAGGTCGTCGGAAAAACGAAGTTTTTCTGAATTTACCTTAATCTCAGGCGCTTTATCATCAAGGGAAACATTCGCTTTTAGGGAAAGAAAACTCTTATTTTTTTCAAAGGAAAGGTAAGAAAGGGTTACCGAAAAGTTTAAAGGGCCTTTTATGTTCTCTTCCAGTCTGAAACCGACCAGAAACTCAAACCGATTTTCAAAAGAGGCGGGAAGAGTCAAACCTTTCGAAAAATTTACTTGCACTTTGGGAAATTCCTCTTTTTTTACCTCTCCTTCTAATCTTCGCCAATCCTGAGGGAAGTTAACCAGAGATTTATTATATTCTCCTGATACTTGAAAAACTGCCACCTCAGCGATACTTTCTTTTTCTAAATCGGAGAAGACCAAACCCAGGGAAGTGAGTTTTTCTGAAGCAGCCACTTTTAAACCAAAAGGGGCAAGCCATTGCCCTTTTCCAATGACAAACTCTTCTCCCGTCTTCTCTGCCTGGAGGGTTATTCCTCCTTCCAGGGGAGAAGCGATTAAGATGAGCAATAATCCTATGAGAAGAAAATCTAATCTTTTCATTCTTCAAATGCCTCAAATTCAGCAAGGTGGCCAAAGGGAGAAAATTCTATTCGGAAACGATCGGTTTCCGGGATATCCACCTTATATTCATCCCCGATGGCTGGACAGAGGGAAACATCCTTATCTTGAGGAGAAAACTTCTCCCACCTATTTTTTTCGTCATCCCAGAAAAGATGATAGATTTTTGGCTCTTTTAGGGTTAAAGGCTGCCAGCCATTATCAGAAAAATATTTCAGCCGATAATCGAGAAAGTATCTGGTGGCAAAGACTAATCCTATTCTCTTTATATGGGCTTTTTTCCTTAAACTTATTTCTAGGTGAGGTGAGGAATCATTATAGGAAAGCCAATCACTCATATAACCTCCGTCAATGGCTGCGAAAGCACATCGATAGGGGTTGGTAGAAGATGCATTTACCCTGGCTCCTTCCCAGCCGAGGGCCAGATTTTCCGAGCCGCTCACTCCAATCCAGGCATCTTCCTCCCTAAATTTTTCCAGCACCTGCCTGAAGGGCAAGTCAGGAACCTGTTGACTGACATAGATATGGGTCTCGTAAGGAGAAAAGGAGTCCCTTATCTTACCTTGGTCCCCCTTAACCTTCCTCCCTTCTGAAAGAACCCAGAAGACCTTACCTTCTGCAGGGATATTTACCTCTACCTTTCTTGCTCTGGTATTAACGGCAAAGATGTACTGTATCCCATCTTTTTCCTTCTTCAGGAAATGGACAGATCCTGTTTTAGACCAATTTATCTTATAGGGAGCAAGGAGCACCGGCTCCAGGTAACGGAGTTCTGAGGAAAACTCCTTAAGGGCCGACCATAAGGAGGGAACATCAAGCAAATGAGAACTGGCATCGAATGTCCAATAGATAATCCCTTTTGCCCCGTGAATAAGGGCAAGATAGGTCATTGCCCTTATCTCCTGAATGGTGGGATAGCGGGCTACTTGTGGGTTTCCGCTAAAATAGCCGGTGGGGAAACATTGGAGCACCGCCCAGGCCGGTTTTCTGTTTCCGGAGGCCTTAACCGCCTCATCCATACATATCGCTATCTTCTCTAACGGTCGAACCGGAGAAGGCTTATTTCTTTCAAAATCCAGATAAGGGTCCATCATGATAATATCGGCTAAGTCTCTATCCAGGCTGAGGCCGGCGGTAGTGTTATGAACTACGCTGATTGGGCGGTAAGGGTCCATCTCCCGCAGAACTCTTAAAGCCTCTCGGTAAGCAGACCGGTCTAACTGCATTTGACCCTCAGGTTCATCCGCAGCATACCAGCCAACTATATGAGAAGGGTTCTGGGAGATGAGTTCTTGAACTTTTTGAATCTCTTTCTGGTTCAATTCGCTGGAGCGAGGTTGAGTAAACTCTGAAGTACAACCGAATCCCCAGGCCCGGTTTTCCTCTAACCAGCTAAGCCTCTCTTTTGAGGGAAACCCATAATCTATCACGAAATTATAGCCGCTCTTCTGGTAATCGACCAGGGAAGAAACACTGTAAAAGCCTAAAGGAAAGATGGGTTTTCCCTCCACTACCAGATTGTTATTATCATCTATCCAAACCTCCGCTCCTTCAGTAGGAGGCAGTTTTCTCCAGGGGATATCTATTTTTTCGTTGCCTGCCGAAACCCGGATAAAATATTCTCCTGGCTCTAAATCATCAGGTAAAGAGAAGGATATCTCCTTGCCTTTTTCTTTGGCTTCCAGAGAAAAAGAGAGGGAAGACATTTTTTTACCCTCTTTATCCATTAACTCGATTATTCCAGCAGGCAAAGATTTGGAAGATAGATTCTCCATCCCGATCAGGAGGGAAGAAATCTTCTGGGAAGGGAAGATGCTATTCCGGTAATAAGGTTTAAGCAGGATAGCCGAAAAAGAGAGGCAAGGAACTTCAACCTTACCATCCCAGAAGGCTATGAGCTCATCTCCTTCTTTCACTTCACATTTTAGATTATAATCGCCTTCCTTGACCAGGGCAAGGGGAATACTCAAGTCTATCCTTCCCGGAGCAAGGGAAATCTCCCGCTGTTCCTGATAGAGAGAATTATCCGGCCCGGAAAGAAGAAGATTAAGGATACCTCCTTCCTTCTCTCCCTGATTATTCAAACTAATCTTTAGATTTCCCTTGATAAGGTTTTGCTCTTTTCTCGAAAAGGCAAATTCAACCTTTTCTACCCTAATGAGATAGTTGTCAGGACTCGGCTTTATTCCTTCAAGGAAAGCAAATTTTCCTGGATTATGGAAACCCCTTACCATTGGTGGCCATAAGCTTAGTTCTCCATTCACCCTGTTTTCCCGGCAGAAGCTTATCCGCCAAATGGAAGAAGAACTTTCTCCCAAGAGAGAGAAAGGGATAGCCATTTCCACGCCATACCAATTGGTAAAGACCTTTGCCTTTGCCTCCCAGGGACCTCCCCATTGAGGCAGGTCAATCAGACCTCCATCTTTTCTCTTTTCATCGTACTTTGTTCCCAGGGTATTGACCACAAAGTGGTAATAAGGGTCTGCATCAGGAAAAGGAGATATAAATAGCTCTATGCAATCATCATTCCAGACCTGGCGGTCATTCTGGGTGACATTGGCCACTAACTTATCAATGTTTTCTTCCTGACAGATAAAGGCGACGAAGATTTTCTTCCCATTATGCCAGATTAAGGCATTACTTTGCTGGGTTGGTCTCTCTTTTCCCCCAAGAAGATAAAAAGGACCGGTTGAGGCCGCATTTTTCCAGACCTCTTCGGCTGGATTTCCATCGATGGTTATAGTATCTTCGAAGAAAGGTATTTTGATACTGGGGATTTCTCCTGCCCAGACCGAAAAGAGGTTTAAGAAAAACAAAAAGAAACAAAACCAAAAACTTTTTAATTTAGTATTCATTAACATTTC
>DYKC01000081.1 GCA_020722825.1 Vermiphilus sp. | reverse complement strand
ATGAAGCGGTTGCGCACTATAAGGTTCTGCTTGATATATACCCGAGCAACTATGTCCTGCATTACAACTATGGTAATCTTCTTGAAAAACTTGGCAACCTTAAATCTGCAGAAGAATCTTATCTGAAAGCAGTGGAGCTTTCCGATTTTTTCTGGAAAGGGTACTTCTCTCTCGGGCTTTTGTATCACAAACAGGGCAGGGAAGAAGAATCTGCAAAATGTTTTTCCAGAGCGATTGAGATTAATCCGAAGGACAGTCTTTCCTATTCTTTCCTTGCAGGCATATATTACAAGACAGGCAATAACGAAAAAGCCATAGATTGCCTTAATCAGGCAATAAGAAACGGGATAAAAACCCCTGAATTTTATAACTTTCTCGGTGTGCTGCATTCTGAAGAAAAAGATTATGAAAGGGCAGAGGAATTTTTCAAAAAAGGCATTGAAATAGAGGATAATTCCGCAGGTAGGTTTTACCTTGGCACATTGTATGACAAGACCGGCCGCAGGGACAAGATGGAGATTGAGATAAAAAAGGCAATAGAGATTGACCCTGACAATGCTGTTGCTCTTAATTATCTTGGTTATACCTATCTTTTGGAAGACAGGAACATAGAAGTGGCTTTTAACATGATTAAAAAAGCCTGTAAAATTGAGCCTGATAACGGCGCTTTTCTTGACAGTCTGGGCTGGGCATACTACAAGATGGGTGATTATAGACTTTCAAGGAAATATCTTGAAAAAGCAGCCAGTCTGGAAAAGGATGCAGAGATTTACGAACACCTCGGATATTTATATCTTGAATTGAAAGAGTACATAAAGGCACTTTATTGGTTTATCAGGTCTTATGAAATGAGTAAAAACGCAGACCTGCTTAAGATAATTGAAGAAGTAAAATCTAAAAACCGAAAATGAATTTAATAGAAAGGGTTTCAAAAGAACCTTCTCTGCTCAAAAGGCTTTCTTTGACAAAACTTGAGGAACTTTCTAAAGAAATTAGGCAGGTTATCATAGAGACGGTGGCAGTAAACGGCGGGCATCTCTCTTCAAACCTTGGGATTGTTGAACTGACGGTTGCTCTCCATAGGACTTTTGACATCCCTCCTGACAAAGTAATCTGGGATGTAGGACACCAGTGCTATGTCCATAAACTTCTTACAGGCAGGCTTAAGGATTTCCCCGGATTGAGACGGTATAAAGGACTTACGGGATATCCATCTCCTGAGGAAAGTATAACCGATCTATTCAAAACAGGTCATGCCGGGACAGCAGTTTCATCTGCCTCAGGGCTTAAAATAGGACAGGACTTTCAGCAGGAGAAGAGTAAGGTGATAGCGGTTATCGGTGACGGCTCTCTGACCAACGGACTTACATTTGAAGGTCTTAATTTCATCGGCTCGCAGAAAAAGAACATCATTATAGTTCTAAACGATAACAAGATGTCAATCTCTTCTACTAAAGGAGCACTCTCTTATTACCTTACGAAGGTTATCTCATCGCCCATTTTTAATAGACCCAAAGAAGAACTGGTTGAAATACTTAAGAGAATACCCTCTGTGGGAGATGATATTCTGCAGGCAGCCAAAAACCTTGAGAAGAGAACGAAATATCTTCTTGTCCCTGGGGTCTTCTTTGAAAACCTGGGCCTGAGGTATTTCGGGCCTATAGACGGTAATGATATTAGGCAACTTCTTGATATCCTTGTGAATATCAAAGAGATGAAAGAACCTGTTCTCTTGCATATTGTCACAAAGAAAGGCAAGGGATACAGGTTTGCGGAGGAGAGGCCTGACGATTTTCACAGTGCCGGCCCTTTTGATATTAAAACCGGGCAGTTTATCAAAAAGAAAGATTTGTTCCAGTCCCCGGGAAATTTTGCAGGTAAGGTGCTGGAGAAGATAGCCGAGAAGGAGAAGCGTCTTGTTGTTCTGACAGCGGCTATGGAAAAGGGGCTGGGTCTGGAAGACTTTGCCAGAAAGTTTCCGGACAGGTTTTTTGATGTCGGTATAGCCGAAGGACACTGCATAGTTTTTGCAGCAGGTCTTGCTAAGGCGGGTATGAAGGTAGTAGTGGCTATTTACTCAACGTTTTTGCAGAGGGGCTATGACCAGATTTTTCACGACATATGTTTACAGAAACTACCGGTTTTATTTCTCATTGACAGGGCTGGAATTGTTGGAGAAGATGGTCCTACGCATCACGGTGCTTTTGACATCTCTTTTCTCAGGACCTTGCCTGGTTTGAAAATATTTACCCCTTACAGTCTTGAAAATCTTGAAAGACTGATTTTAATGGCAATTAATGAAAAGACCCCCTGTTTTATCAGATATCCCAAGGGTGAACTTCCAGAGAAACTCCAGGCAATGGATATGCCGTCCAGCAAAATGGCTGTTCTCGGCTGCGGAAGTATGGCACAATATTCACTCAAGGCATGTGGAATACTTGCCGGTGAAGGTCTGTCTGTTTCCTGCTTTCCTGTGGATTCCATTAAACCACTGGACAGCAATCTAATGGAAGACAGGATATCTTCTTTTGACAGAATCATAACTGTAGAGGAAAATAGTATTGTCGGAGGGTTCGGTTCTTCAATTAAGGAGTATTTTCACAATAAAGAGATATTTATGATTGGTCTTCCCGATGATTTTGTAGAACATGGAGACAGGGATGTGCTTCTAAAAAAATACGGACTTACACCAGAAGGAATTGCTGAAAAAATAAAAGGAGTTACCGTATGATAAGAAAAGTTTTTGTCCTGGCTAAAAAGGAGATAAAGGGGATAGAGAGAGAAGAGGAGAAGGTTAAAAACCTGTTGAAAAGTTGTGGAAAGACTGTGCAAAACTCCCCTGAAGGTGTGGATTTGATTGTAACTATGGGAGGTGATGGAACCTTTTTAAAGGGTGTCCACCTAATTAAGAATCCAGAAACGCTTATTTATGGAATTAAATATGGGAACGTAGGGTTTCTCGCCAACAGTGTTGAAAATCTGGATAAGAAAATAAAGAAGATTGCAGAGGGGGATTTTAAGCCGTGCAAAAGGATGCTGATGGATATTACAGTGAAAAAAAAAGGGAGGTTAATAAGAGACTTTTGTTTTAATGAGGCAGTTATATTCAGGAAGGGGATACGCATTATTAATATGGATGTTGCCGGTAAAAAAGAGACCATCTTTGAAAAAATACGCGGTGATGGGCTCATAATTTCCACGCCAATTGGCTCTACCGCTCATTCTCTCTCTGCTATGGGACCGGTGGTTGTCCCTGAATTAGAGTGTTTGCTTATCGTACCGGTCTGTCCCTACACGGTTTCCTGGCGTCCGGTGGTTGTACCTCCGTACGAGAAGATTACTGTTGGTATTTCTCCTGAAGCATCACTGGTAATTGACGGTCAGAGAGAGTGGGAATTGAATGAAACTGATACCATAACCGTAAAAAAGTCTTCAAAGACGGTAAGGACAATTATAGATGACAGGGCGTTTTTTAAAAGACTGAGGTCAAAATTTAACTGGGGTGTCTAAAAATGGTTATAGTAAAGGTAGATAAGGAGAGGTGTAAGTCCTGTGGTTTGTGTATAGAAGTGTGCCCTCTCAAGGTATTCAGAGTATCAAAGAATTTTAATAAGATGGGCTATCATTACATAGAGGCAGAGGGAGAGGGAAAAGATAAATGTAGAGGTTGCCGCAGATGTGTTATAGTGTGTCCAGATGTAGCCATTGAACTATATAGGAAAGAAGAGACAGAACAAATAAAGTCAGAACCCCTTACTATGAAAGTGTAGAGGCGAAGAAATATACAATAGATATATATGAACTATGCAGGCTTCGCCTGCGGTATAGATTTGTATAGATTTGTATATCTACTGTATATCAACCTATACCTGGAACGTAAGTTCCCATATAATGTTTTCAAGAGAGTGAGGGGAAAAGGAGGGAAGAGAAATGAAGATAGGGGTAATTCCTGATTGTTTCAGAATACCTATAAAAGAGGGTATTAAGAAGGCAGCAGAATTGAAGATGGACGGCATTCAGCCGTATGTGACACGCGGGGAACTTGACCCGAAGAATCTTACCCGTACAGGCAGGGATGACCTGAAGTCTTTTGTGGAAAAACTCGGCTTGACAATCTCTGCACTTGTGGGGGATTTCGGTATCGGCTTTGCAAATCCGGAAAAGGTGGATTTTGTGGTCGGCAGGACAAAAGAGGTGGTGGACCTTGCGGTTGACCTCGGAGTTAATGTGGTAACAACCCACATAGGAACAGTTCCGGATGATGAGAACAACCCTGCGTGGAAAATAATGGTTTCGTCTCTTCCTGAGGTGGGAACCTATGCCTATAACAAAGGGGTCTTTCTTGCCACCGAGACAGGTCCGGAGAAAGCAGTTTTGCTTAAAAAACTCCTTGATGCGATAGCAAATCCAGGGTTAAAGGTGAATTATGACCCTGCCAACCTGGTTATGGTTGTTGGTGATGACCCTGTAAGGGGTGTATATACGCTTAAAGACTACATAGTGCATACGCACGCAAAAGACGGCATTAAACTGCCTGAAGAAAACGGGCAGAAGAGATGGAAGGAGATGCCGCTCGGTGAAGGAGGAGTGGATTTTCCTGAATATCTGAAGGCACTTAAAGAGATAGGATACAACGGATTTTATACAATTGAAAGGGAGGTTGGGGACAAACCTGAGGTTGATATTATAAAGGCAAGGGATTTTCTCAGAAATCTGTCAAAGAAACTAAAAGTCTGAATCTGTAGCAGTGCGATTCATCACACAATTTAATAGAAGATAAATCATAACTCCTTACCACAAAAAACAGGGGTT
>DYKC01000080.1 GCA_020722825.1 Vermiphilus sp. | reverse complement strand
AAATACTTATTGAGGTATAATACAGAGAAGTGGTAAAAAAGGGGGTAGCCAGAACCTGAAAGAAGAAAATTGCTTTTACTTGTTGTCTATCAATGGCTTATGCTATAATCGCTGGGGGTAAAATACGTTTACTATCTCTGTTGGAGGAATGTTTACCAGAGAGGTTCTATAAAAAGCTAGGATTCCCACTCTGCCTCTATAGGAAGCTACCTTAAAGATATCCTCTACTGCTTTTCCTGCACCGCTGGCTTCAATTACTCCATCTGTTCCTCTACCATTGGTAATATCCATTATTTCCTGATAAGAAGTTACTGTGTCATCTGCTTCCATTCTCTTGGCTATGGAGAGTCTATTTTTATTAATATCAACAATAATCATTTTCCTTACTCCAATAGCAAGAGATGCTTTTAAAATACAAATCCCAATTGTTCCTGCGCCAAATATAGTCAGGGTATCCTCCATTGAAAGTTTTGTTCTTCTCACTGCTTCCAATGCTACACAGAATGGTTCTATTAAATATCCTCCCTCAAAACTCATATTTTCCGGCAAAGGATGGACACCTCTTTCTTTTACAACTATCTTTTCACGAAAAGCTCCATCTATATGAACCCCCAGAACTTTCATATCTTTGCAGACATTATATTCCTCACGAAGGCAGGGTTCACATTTGCCGCAGGCAACCAGTGGTTCTACACAAACCCTATCGCCTGTTTTTACTTTGGTTACATTGTCTCCAATGTCTTCAACCACACCAGAAAATTCATGTCCTAAAATGCGCGGATAACTCATAAATGCCATTTTACCCTGATAGCCAAGAACGTCACTGCCGCAGATGCCGACATTTTTAACCTTGATTAAGACCTCATCGTCTTCAACCTTTTCAGGTGGAGAAACCTCTTTCTTTGTAAGTCTAAATGGTTATTCTAATATATATGTGTTCATCTTGGATATTTAAAGCCCCACATATTAGCAGTGTAATCTAAGAGTTTTGATACTTTTTTCCCTTCATCACTAAGAGTAGCAATATCTTCCTCAGCCAATTTCCATCCTGCCGCTTTTATATTGTCTTCAAGTTGTGAGATATTCCTTGCGCCCATAATGGCAGAAGTGACTCCTGGCCGACTAATTACCCAATTTAAAGAGACTTCAGCAGGAGTTCTGCCATATTTTCTGGCCATCTCTTTTACTGCATCCACTACTTTCAATCCTTCCTCAAAAATCCCTTCCCTAAAAAGAACGTTTGCTGTCCTGGTTTCTCCTTCTGTTGTGGGAAGATCTTTTCTGTTTTTAAACTTACCTGTAAGAAGCCCTTGGGCAAGGGAACTATACGTGAGAATCCCAATGTCGTTTTCGCAACAGAAATCCATAACTCCTGTTTCCTCTATCTCTCTCCATAACAAATTATAGGGAGATTGACAAGAGATGATTTCGGCTACTTTTATTGCTTCTCTGAGTTGCTCTACGGAAAAATTAGAAACCCCGATATAACGAATTTTTCCCTGCTCTTTTATCTTCTCCATTGCTCCTATGGTATCAGTAATAGGAATCTCTTTGTCTGGATAATGAACCTGATAAAGGTCAATATAATCTAATTGCATAACTTTAAGAGAGTTATCAATTTGATTGGGAATCTGTTTTGGATCAGCCCCACATTTCGATGCGATATAAAGTCTATCCCTGATTCCTTTAACTGCTTTCCCTACCACCTCTTCTGATTCTCCATAACTAGGGGCAGTATCAATAAGGTTTATTCCCAGATCAACTGCTTTATGAACAGTCTCTATTGCCTCTTTCTCGTCTACATTTACTCCCCATCTGGCTACCTTCCCATAGGCCCAGGTACCCAAACTAATCACCGACACCTCCATCTCCGAGCTACCTAATTTCCTTTTCTCCATATCTTTTCCCTTAACTTATTAAGAAACGGTTCCCTCCTCCTCTTGCTAAGTAATCAATTACGATCCATACCGCTTGAGAAACAAAAGCACCAAGGAAAAGTCCTAAAAAGAAGTGCTTAGAGTTCTTGTAGATAGTAGATCCTCCATACTTTAGGATTAAAGATTTAATTAACCAGGCTAAGAAAAAAGAGAACCAACATTGACTGGCGGGAGAACCAAAACCAAGGGCAAAACCTACCGGATGCAAAGGCCACCAGAGAAAGTAATTGCGGAAAAATGTCAAAAGAAACATTACTCCCATTCCCAAACCGATAAATCCAAACTGTGCCTTACCAAATCCCTCCGGGTGCAGAATATACTCCTTGGCCCAGTTCCAGGGATAGGTTGGCCAGGAACTAGTTTGCCAGGTACCTGAATTTATTGCCCCTGTTCTGTAAGAAAAGAGCAAGAGGGCAAAGAGAGAAGCAAACAAACTAACCAGAATAGCCAGGATAACAGGAAAAAGTATCTTTCTCCGGTTAAGGTTCTGGTTATCGGTTAATTTCAAACCATTGGCAGTAGAAGCCATCACCGAGGTTCTGATATCGGATGCCCAGCCATAGGTAAGACCGAGAGAAGCCATGCCCTGATTTCCTATAGCTTCACTACCCAGGGTACGGACTGTAAGAACCTGGGGGATAACCGGTGTTCTTCCATAAGGTAAACCTGTCTGAGCTACAATCCTGGTAAGGGTGGTAAAGATAATCAGAGTAAAGAAAAGGAATATTATGGTTGCCAAAGGCGGAAGACCGGAAGTAAGAATCCAGAAGAAAACAAAAAGACCAGAAACGAAGAGGAGAAGGAAAGCACTCCGGTAAGAAAGTGCTTCCTGACTATCATCAATATCTTCTCTTTTTCCAATTGCTTTCAAGAATATTCTTTTTAGATACTTCCTGCTGGTAAATAGGGAAAGGAATAAATAGGCAATCATCCCCCCGATTGCCTGATAGGAAACAATCTGATTCCCTGGCCAGGAGAACGGCTCAAGGGCTCCTAAAGAAAAACCGGTAATGTTGCCGATACCGGTTTCCAGAAGAAAAATTAAAGGAAAGAACCAGAGAGAAAGAGAAACATCCTTGGTTAAAAGATAAGCTATACCTATCACCTCAAAAAGAATTCTCACTGGAACATTGATGGTTTTACGAAAAAGAGTAAGAGGAAAAAATAGATTAATCTGAGGGAGGAAATGAAAGTAACTGTGTAAGCCATTGAGAGAATTTATCAGAAAAGGAACAGCAAAACCAAACCACGCCAATTTATTCCTGAAAAGAGCAGGAAATGGAGAATTCTTTTCCTGCTTGGTCATCTCGGTTGGCAGGATGGCTAAAGGAAAAAGCAGTTTCTCTTCTTCTACCCATCTTTTACGCAACAAAATAACGATAGATATGGTGAGTAGATAAAAAGCTAAGATAAAAGGGACCCAGGCAATTAATGGCTTGGTCCAGGCTGACCAGGGAATAGCCTGACCTGGAGCTAATCCTTCGAAGAAACCAGTAATAGCTTTTTCACCCTGAGGGAAAAGCCATTTCTTAAAGTAGGGATGAAAAAGAGTTGACCAGCGATTAGTAGGGAGAGCGTAATAATAGGCTCCAGGAAGAAGGGTAAAAAGTAACATCACCCCCCAGGAGGGAAGAGCACAGCCTACCAGCATCATTATTGTTACCGTAGTGAGTTCCGCTGGGCTTAAACCCCAATTTCTTCCTGATAACCGAATAAAAGCGTTTAATAAAACCAAAAAGAAGAGGAGAGCGATCGCTCCTCCTGTGGAGAAGTCAGAGCAGAGGAAAGAATCCCTTACCACTAAAGAGCTAAAGACCTCACCGGCTCCAATAATAAAACAGGCAATCAGCCCAACAATTACTGCTCTTAGAGTAATGTTTTCTCTCATCTATCAGGTGCAAGATATATTTTTAAGTTAGTAATCGGCTTATCATTTAAATCAGTGAACCTTAAATAGAAGCCAAAGCTTCCTGTATCCTGGGTAATCTTTAAAAGAAGAGGATTTATTCCCTTATTTAATTTTACCTGATATTCTTCCTGATATTCTTCCTGGTCCGGTTTTGCTCCGCGTAAGGTATCCAATTTCCCTATAAGATTATGATTTATCCACATTTTATATCCATCGTCACGCCAATCTTTACTTTTGCTTCCCTGTTTTCCGGAGACTCAATATAACATGCCGCATAGGCGATTATATTATACGGAAAAATAAATTTAGTGAAGAGGCTATAGTAAGATTCTGATGAAGCATGACCTTTCCAGGAGCATTTCAGTTCTTCTACTACTATATCCCAATAACCCTCCTTTGTTTTTGGAAAGATAACCTGATAAGAGATTCCTTGTAGGGGAGTTATATCTTCCTCTCCGCCAATAAGAAACCCTCCTACTTTTTTCAAGAAATAATCTACATTAAAACCAAGTTGCTGATCTCCACCGGGATTGGGAAATGGTCCGCAGATAAGAAAGTGTCTGATAAAACCATTCGTATCAGTAAGAAATGGACCATCAGAAATAGCAATTTCTTTTTCAGATGTTTTCTTAATTGCAGGTAAGCCCTGATATATTTCATCTCCTAACATATAGTTAAGCAGATTGTGAAAATATCTTGTGGCTACCGGGTCTTTTCCATATCTCTCCACTGCTACTATCCGAGTTAAAAAGTATTCTCCCTTGACAAGTCAACTTCGCCACTCCATCTGAAACCCCTTGCGTAGTGCGGATCTTGGCAAATCTTTGTGTTCACTACATCCTAATTTTACTCTATTTTCTTCATCTTTATCAAGAAAGATTGTTTTCTTCATTTCCAATTACTACCGCGGATAAAAGTGCTCTTATATCTTTTGGAATCTCTGGCAACTTCAGACCCTTTTTACCAACATTGCTTATCTCTAAATCTACAGCTCTCCTTT
>DYKC01000079.1 GCA_020722825.1 Vermiphilus sp. | reverse complement strand
AGGTGGGTCAGTTTTCAACTGCAAAAAACTGCTCAGTTTTGGATTGCAATTTACAAAGATACATAAACGAGCTAATACCCCAATTCTTTTAGGTGTGAAAAAACTGCAAACTCCTATAAAGATTCCGTGGTTGGGCAATCACTTATTACGAATTATTTGGACAGCATAATTTTGTCGCTTATAATGTCTGTGAAAATCGCTGTTAAAAGCAGGCTCTTAGAATTCAGAATAGAGGTCGTAGTCAGTGGATGAGGTTATTGTTACCGTGCAGAAGTCGCCCGGCTCCATCCGTTTTTTTGTCTTGATATATACCGTGCCATCTATCTCCGGAGCGTCAAACTCGGTTCTACCCGTAAAGTACTGTCCGTTTTTCCCTTCTATGAGAACCTCCATCTCTTTACCGATAAGATTTTTAAGTTTCTGACGGGAGATTTTCCGCTGAAGTTCCATCAGTATCTCTTCCCGCTTCATCTTTACCTTTTCAGGGACCTGTCCGGGCAGGTCGTATGCCGGGGTTCCTTCTTCTCTTGAATACCGGAATACGCCCATCCTGTCAAACTCTTTCTCTCTGACAAAGTCCACCATTGCTTTGAAGTGTGTTTCGGTTTCTCCTGGAAAGCCTGTTATGAACGTAGTTCTCAGTCTTATTCCAGGGATAACCTTCCTTATTCTGTCAACAACCCTGCTGTAGTCAATTACAGGGCGGTTCATTTTCTTCAGCATCTCCGGATGTACATGTTGTAAAGGAATATCCAGATACCTGCAGATGCTATTTTCATCTGCAATTATTTTCAGCAGCCGCTCACTTATATACGCCGGGTGCAGGTACATAATCCGCAGCCAGGGAAAGTTGAGGGTGGAAAGTTCAGCCAGCAAATCTTCAAGTCTTTTTTTGTCTTTCAGGTCTTTACCGTAACTTGTGGTATTCTGTGAGATAAGTATGAGTTCTTTTATCCCCGCTTCTTTAAGATTTTGTGCCTCCCTGTATATATCCCGTATACTGTGGCTTTTCAGAGGTCCCCTGATTTTAGGGATGATGCAGTAACTGCAGCGCATCTCGCATCCCTCTGATATTTTTATGTAGGCATACGGATAGGTTGTGAGAAGTCTCGGGTAATTTATACTGTTTGGGACATCCACTCCTGCGAAAATAGTTTTCTCTCTTTCAATATTGCCCACCACTGAGAGAAGTTTTAAAGGATTTTCCAACCCGACCACTGCATCAACACCTTCTATGTGCTGGAGCCTTTTGCCGTAGCGCTGAACAAGACAGCCGTATACAATTATCTTCTGCCGCTTCTGTTTTTTGCGACAGAGTTCTTTTATTATACCTGTTGATTCTTCAACCGCGGACTGAAGGAAACCGCAGGTGTTTACTATCAGTATGTCGGCTTCTTCATCTGAATCGGTAAGTATGTAACCTTTTTCTCCGAGGAGTGCAAGAATGTTTTCTGAGTCAACAAGGTTTTTGGGACAACCCAGAGTTATCAGATAGATTTTCTTTTTATTATTCATTCAGGTAGAAGGTAGAGAATGGCAATGTAGAGTATTATCAGGACAACGGCAAGGAAAAGCAGAACTAATATTGTCTTGTCCATTTAAAACCCGTAAGTAGGTTTGCACCCTCAGAATTGTTGTTGTCTTTTGCACCCTGTTTCTCTTCACCTGACTTCTCCTGCAATGCTTTTTTATCCCCTTTTCAACCAGGGAGGGTTCTATCTGCAGGTATTCTGAATATATCTTCAGGAAACCTTCAAGGTGGACCTTACTCGGAAACTTTTCCCATTCACCGTTTTCAATCATATGTACAAATTTTGAAGGTATGTGGATTTCCTTAAAGAGTGTATCTGTGGAGATATTCCTTTCTCTTTTATTATCTCATTAAGGGGCTTATTCTCCATTTTCTTCTTCAGCAGTTATTACCTTTCTCGGTTTTCCCTCCCTGTAAGGTCCCACTATCCCTTCTTCTTCCATCTGTTCAATGAGTCTTGCGGCTTTGTTAAACCCAATTTTCAAACGCCTCTGCAGCATTGAGATTGAAGCAATTTTTGTGGTGATAACAATTCTCTTTGCCTCCTGATACAGGTCTTCCTCTTCCCCTCCTCCTTCCATTATCCCCATGGGAGCAAACTCTTTTTCGGATTCCGTCCTGCCTTCAACTATCTCCATCTCGTATTCAGGAGATTTCTGCCGTTTTATAAAGGTGCAGACATCCTCTATCTCTTCATCTGAAATAAGAGATCCCTGTATCCTCATCAGCGATGAACTGCCAGGTGGGATAAACAGAAGGTCTCCTCTGCCCAGCAGTTTTTCCGCTCCTATCCTGTCAAGGATTGTGCGAGAATCAAACTTTGAGGTTACCTGAAACGATATCCTACAAGGCAGGTTTGCCTTGATAACACCTGTTATCACATTCACAGAGGGTCTCTGTGTTGCAAGTATAAGGTGTAAACCTGCTGCTCTTGATAACTGGGAAAGCCGTATAATGCTGTTTTCTATCTCGTTTTTGGCTATCATCATCAGGTCAGCAAGTTCGTCTATTACTACCACTATGTAAGGAAGTTTTTCCACGCTTTTTATAGAGTTGTGCCCTTCTATGTTTCGAACCTTTTCTTCGGAAAAAAGTTTGTACCTTCTTTCCATCTCAGCAATCAGCCATTTAAGCGTGTTTACCGCCTTTTTTGTCTCAACCACCACAGGGCAGAGAAGATGTGGCAGGCCATTGTAGGGGGTTAACTCTACCATCTTAGGGTCTATCATTATAAACTTAACCTCTTCTGGAGTAGACTTGTAAAGTATGGAGGTAATGAAAGAATTGATGCAGACTGTTTTTCCTGAGCCTGTTGCACCGGCTATGAGTATATGTGGCAACAGTTTCATATCTGTCACAACGGGCTTTCCCATAATGTTTTTGCCGATAGCTATGGTGAGTTTTGAAGGACTTTTCTGGAACTCCCTGCTTCCCAGTATCTCTCTCAGGTATACAATTGATATTTCCCTGTTGGGGATTTCTATACCAACAGTTGATTTGTTTGGAAGAGGAGCCACAACGCGTATGGTGGTGGTTTTCAGATTCATCGCAAGGTTGTCCTGGATATTGTGCACCTTCTGTATGGGTATGCCCGGAGCAAGTTGTACCTCATACATTGTCACTCTCGGTCCCTGGTTTAGTTGTACCACCTCCCCTTCTACCCCGAACTCCAGAAGCGTTTCTTCTATCACCTGGGCATACCTTTCAAAATCCTCCGTTGTTTCCTGCTGTGTTGTCGCACCTATTTTGAGAAGGTCCAGAGGAGGCAGTCTATAATTTTTTATTTTGCCGAGGAGGCGGGAAGTTTTTAACTGTTCAACGGGAATTCTTTTCTCTTTCTGTTCCTGTGCGAGTGGCATGGTATTTAGAGTCTCTTCTTCAACCTCTGCAGGTTTTATTAGTTTTCTCGGCCTTCTTTCACCTTTAATTTCCTTAGCGGCGTTGCTTTCTTCGAATGGAGGGGCTATTTCCTTGTGGAGTGAAAGATAGTGGTCTGCGATTTCCTTGAAAGGGAGCACAAAGATTTTATATCCTACTGTGACCGATGCCAGTACTGCAAGAACCAGCATAAGATATATCCCTCTGCTCCCGAAGTATTCCTGCAAGGGAGGAGCGAGCAAAAGACCGAGTATTCCACCGGAAGAACCCTGTCCATTTTTTATGACTAAGAGTACCGAGACCGTAAGTATTAATCCTGTAATACTCAAGACCTTTTTCCATACGCCTGTTTTTTCTCCCCATATTATGTTATATCCGAGAAAAAGTAGCAGTATGACAAAAAGGTATGATGCTTTTCCAAAAAGGTAAAAAAGAAGACCGGAGAGGTATGCCCCGAACCTGCCGCCGAAATTTACGACCTTACTGTTTACCGGCGATGCGGTCCTTGCAAATGCGAATGTCGGATCATATATGCTGAAAGAAATAAGACAGAAAAAAAGATAGAGACACACCCCGAATATAAGAAGCCCTTTTATCCACCTTTCAAGCGTCTTCTTCTCCATTTTCTTTAATTTACTACTATTCTGCCTCAAAAGCAAGTTTTAAGTCCTTGAGTTCTACGAAAAAAATGGAAAGATTGCCTCAACCGATCCACATACAGAAAAGTTTAGTCTTTAAAGTCAAATTTAATGCAGGGGCCGCATAAACGTTTTCAATTACAGGTGGTGGTCTGCAAAATCAAGGTATCTATCCCAGGCATATGCGGTTACGTCATGTTTCCCTAAACGGATATGATAACCGATAAAATCACTGCCAGGATGGTTCACTGACGGCATATCCGCGACACCCAGTTCTGTTTTTCCGCTAACTCGGGCAGAAACATTTATCAATTCTCAAGTGCTACGGTACGCGAGTGGAGTTGTCCAGGATGAACCGGGTTATCTTTAGCGTCTTTCTGAAAACAGAACTACCGGCGCGTTGATGCATTGCTCCGCTGTGTACAGTGAAAAATTCTCCTTTCCAGATGAAGAAGTTGCTCTTACCTAAGGGACCACCCGTAGGTACCCACAGCAAGAGTCCATGGAACTCAATACGGTTTTTGGAAGCTTCTGCAGGAGAAGAGGCCTGGGCCGGATTTGAACCGGCGAATAACGGTTTTGCAGACCGCTGCCTTGCCGCTTGGCTACCAGGCCCGTATTCTCTCATTATACCCCAAACCACATAATTTTCAACAATCATACAGATAAAAAAGTTCTATTTTCTTTCAGAATGGATGGATGATACGCATTTCTTCACCGTGTCCGGATATCGGTGCAGGGTGCGTTTGAGAAATTTTGCCAATTCAAGATTCAAAGAGCCCGGAGCCAACCGTGCAATATTTGCCATCACCGGCACGAAAAAAACTTTTTTGGGGTATGCACTTGACACCC
>DYKC01000078.1 GCA_020722825.1 Vermiphilus sp. | reverse complement strand
GGAGACGGAACAGGACCGGCAGGACTGGGTCCGATGACAGGCAGAGCGGCGGGATACTGTGCAGGTTATGGAGTCCCAGGCTATATGAACCCTTATGTCGGTGGACGCGGTTATTTCGGTAGGGGTTTTGGCAGAGGTTTCGGTAGGGGTTTTGGCAGAGGACTCGGAAGATGGAGATTCTATATAAACCCTTACTACGCAGGAGTGCCATATCCCACAGGGTCTGTCTCTTATCCTTTTGCTTCTAATCCCGCATACGACCCTTATGGTGTCTGGCGGGTAACTCCTGAACAGGAAAAACAGATGCTTCAAGCAGCGACAAAGGACCTGGAACAGGAAATAGCGGCAATGAAAAAACGTATTGCAGAACTGGAAAAAGAGGATGAGCAAAAGTAGTTGTTTATCTACAGGGCGGTTGAAACCGCCCTGTAGGTAGAATTCGTGCTTTATAAAACAGGGGGTATTTATGAAGATTTGCTTAACTGCCGAAGGAAATACTCTGGAGAGTAACGTGGACTCAAGATTTGGCAGGTGTAAGTGGTTTATTATCTATGACACAAAGACGGATGATTTTGAAGCGTTGCCCAATGCCAATGCTGCCGGGATGGGAGGAGTAGGAATACAAAACAGCACCTTAATGGCAGAGAAAAATGTTGAGGTAGTCCTTACAGGTAATCTCGGACCCAATGCAGCCAACATTCTGCAGCAGGCAGGGATTAAAGCAATAACAGGCGTCACCGGTAAGGTTAAGGACGCTGTGGAGAGATTCAAAAAAGGTAAACTCAAAGTGGATTCATCCACCAGTCCCACAGTAACTCCTCACTTTGGTATGGACAAAAGAGGAAAATAAACGGAGGGAAATATGCGTTTTGCCATTTCTACAGAGGGAGATTTTGTTTCTCCACATTTTGGCAGGTGTCCCTCTTTTACAATCGTTGAGATTGAAAACAAAAGTATTGTGAAAAAAGAAGTTTTTGACAACCCAGGTCATCACCCCGGATATCTGCCGGAATTTTTACATCAAAAAGGTGCAGATTGTATTATATGCGGAGGGATGGGACAGCGCGCGGTCACTCTGTTCAAAGAACTGGGAATAGATGTAGTCGTGGGCGTCAGCGGAAAAATCAGTGAGGTAATAGACAGATTGGTGAAAGGCGAACTGCAACCTGGAGAAAGTTTATGTAAACCGGGGTCAGGTAAGAATTACGGTATAGAAAAAACAGAGTGTGACCACAAAGGAAGTGAGTGATATGCCACGCGGAGACGGAACAGGACCCATTGGACAGGGACCCGGAACAGGACGGGGAAGAGGCATGGGCAGAGGAATGGGCCGAGGCGGAAGAATGGGCGGCAACGCAGCAGGCCCTGGAGGATACTGCATCTGCCCTTCATGTAAAACGAAAGTTCCCCATCAGTTAGGAAGTCCGTGTTTCCAGATGAACTGTCCCAAATGCGGTACGAGAATGGTAAGAGGATAATAAAATGACAATCACGGTAGCAAGCGGCAAAGGGGGAACAGGGAAGACCCTTATTGCCACATCACTGGCTTTATCACTCGGGGAGAGGGTACAATTTCTTGACTGCGATGTGGAGGAACCAAACGGCTACATCTTTTTAAAGCCCGAAATAAAAGAACATGAAACAGTATACCTCTCAAAACCAAAGGTTAAAATTGACAGGTGCACCTTTTGCGGACTGTGTGCCTCTTCCTGTCTTTACAATGCAATAGCTGTTATAAAACCTGTAAAGAAAAAAGTGAAAGGCAAAGTTCTTTTTTTTTACGAACTTTGCCATAGCTGCGGGGCATGCAGTTTAGTCTGTCCTGAAAAAGCCATATACGAAGAGCCTGTGGAAAAGGGAACAATAGAGAAAGGTACGGCTGACGGCATCTTTTCTTTTGTACAGGGACGTCTGAGGCCCTCTGAGGCAAACCCTGTTCCCATTGTAAAAGCGGTAAAAAAACAGATAAAGCCGGATGAGATAAATATAATTGATTCGTCCCCAGGCACCAGTGATCCTGTTGTGCAATCTGTCAAGGATGCAGATTTCTGTATACTGGTTACAGAGCCAACCCCATTTGGTTTGAATGACCTCATGCTGGCAGTTGAAATGAGCAGAAAGATAGAAGTTCCCGCAGGGGTCATAATAAACCGTTCAGATATCGGAGACAACAGGATAGACGAATACTGCGGGAAGGAAAAGATACCCATATTGTTACGCATTCCATTCAAAAGAGATATAGCAGTTTCATATTCCAGAGGGATACCTCTTGTCAGTGCCTATCCTGAATACAGGGAAGAATTCAAAAAACTTTTTGACCATATCTGCAGAATAGTCGGGGAAAAGACTTAAAAATGAAAAAAATACTTGTTATAAGCGGGAAAGGAGGTACAGGGAAAACTTTTTTAACTGCTTCCCTGGCCTGCCTCCCGGATGGAAAAAAGGTTCTGGTTGACTGTGACGTTGACGCCGCCAACCTCTACCTTCTTTTACATCCCGAGATAAAAAAGACAGAGGTATTTATGGGTGGTTATGAAGCCGAAATAATCCAGGAAAAGTGCATACAGTGCAAGAGATGTGTTAACATATGCAGGTTTGAAGCAGTCAGGGTTATAAAAAGAAATGGCAATGAAAAGGTTTTCATAGACTCGTTTTCCTGCGAGGGATGCGGAGCATGCAGTTACGGATGTCCTGTTTCTGCAATAACACTTAAGGAAAAAGAAAACGGAAAGTGGTTTATCTCAGATACCAGGTACGGTCCATTTGTCTTTGCAAAACTGGGAATCGCGGCAGAAAACTCAGGAAAACTCGTAAAAAAAATCAAAGAAGAGGCCTACAGGATTGGGAAGGAAAAAAAAGCAGATTATATAATCATAGACGGTCCTCCAGGGATAGGCTGTCCTGTTATTTCATCCCTTTCAGGAGTGGACCTTGCCATTATTGTAACAGAACCCACTCTGTCCGGGATAAGTGATATGCAAAGGGTAATGGAGGTAGCGGAGTTTTTCCAGATTGAAACAAAGGTTGTTATTAACAAATATGACCTAAATGCAGAAAACACAAAAAATATTCAAGGGATTTGTACAGACAGAAACATTGAAATCGCTGGGCTCATACCGTTTTCAGCGGCTGTGCCCGAATCCATAGTCCAGGGTATCCCCTATCCTGAGTTTGCACAGGATGAAATATCAGAAAAGATAAGAGAAGTCTGGGGAAAAATTTTATAGGGTAACCATAATGGAAAAAAAAGGGGTTGAAGAACAGCAAAACAGGATAAAGGAGCAGATGTCTCTGATAGCACATAAGATAATGGTTATGAGCGGCAAAGGCGGCGTGGGGAAAACAACTGTTGCCGTCAATCTTGCCTATACCCTGTTCCTATCAGGTAAAAAAGTAGGGCTCCTTGACATTGACCTGCATGGACCAAACGTTGCAAAAATGTTGGGGATAGAAGGAGAGACGCTGAGAAATAACGAAGGAAAGATAGAACCGTTTGAGGTGCTTGATGGACTCAAAGTGGTCAGTCTGGCATTGATACTTGAAAAGTCAGATGAACCTGTCATATGGAGGGGCCCTTTAAAAACGGCTGCAATAAGACAGTTTCTGGGTGATGTCAGATGGGGCGACCTTGACTATTTAATCATAGACTCACCACCCGGCACGGGTGACGAACCTCTCAGCATCTGTCAACTTATACCGGAGATAGATGGTACGGTTATCGTGACCACACCTCAGGATGTTGCCATCCTGGACTCAACAAAAGCAGTTATGTTTGCAAAGAAACTGAATATACCCGTCACAGGGATTATTGAAAATATGAGCGGTTTCATCTGCCCTTACTGTCACAGAAATATAAACATCTTCAAAAAGGGTGGAGCAGAAAAAGCAGCCCGCACTATGAATGTCCCTTTCCTGGGGAGTATATCTTTTGACCCGAAAATGGTTGAACTGGGCGATGCAGGAATACCGCTGGCTTCCTTATCGGAGACAGAAGAGAGTGCTGTCCATAAAGAATTTAAGTCCATCGTTGAAAATATAGAAAGGGCTATACAAAATGAAAACCTACCTTGATTGTATTCCATGCTTTTTTAAACAAGGCCTCGCATCTGCAAGAATACTGGGGACAGATGAAAAGGTCCAGAAGCGTATAATGGACAACATAGCAGAGGCAATCCCTTCTTTCCACCTTACCTCTTCACCTCCTGAGATGGGCAAGATTGTACACAATATAATCAAGGATGCTCTTCAAAAAGACGACCCTTACAGAGAACTTAAACAAAGAAGCAACAGTCTTGTGCTCAGTCTCTACGGAAAGATGAAAAAAGAAATAGATAGTTCAGACGACAGACTGCTGTCAGGGTTAACCCTTTCTATTGTAGGCAACATCATAGACTACGGAGCCAATCACACCCTACAACCTGAAAAAGAGATTGCGGAAATCAGCAGAAGAAGAGTAAATAAAGAAAATGGTCCCAATTTTCAGTATACTTCATTCAAAAAAAGCCTTGAAAGAGCAAGACTCATACTGTTTATCGGAGACAATGCAGGGGAAATTGTCTTTGACAAACTCCTAATTGAAGAGATACGGGAACTGTATCCAGACAAACATGTGGTATATGCAGTGAGAGAAAAAGCAGTAATAAACGACGCCACGATTGAAGATGCAAGGTCTGTCGGACTTGACCGAACCGCGGAAGTTATCTCATCAGGTTCAGTCATCCCCGGAACACTGCTTCACCAGTGTAATGAAAAATTCGTTTCTCTTTTTAAGAATGCCGATATGGTCATAAGCAAGGGTCAGGGTAATTTTGAAACCCTTTCGGATGAACCATCACCCATATTTTTCCTTCTCACGGTAAAATGTGGTGTGGTAGCGAATATGCTGGGAGCAGAAACAGGAGATATTATACTGAAAGAAAACAGCAATCTAAGGTAAGCACTCTTAAGTTATTGATATTATCTTAATAAGTTTAAAACTATGAGGATATATGCGGATGCATTTATCCGCCAATAGAAAAATCAGGTTGCGGTTTTAGAGCAA
>DYKC01000077.1 GCA_020722825.1 Vermiphilus sp. | reverse complement strand
CTTGCTTATTTTCTCAGATGGTGGTATTCTATTATTCATGTTGTTCTCCTTTCAGGGATTTTCCCTCTTGTTAACTTCTTTTATCCGTTAATAGGATACCTCACACCATTATCTTTTTCCAGACATTTTAAGACATTACCCTGTAAGGTACGGTTAATATTATGCCTTCTTTTTACAAAAAGGGTTTATCTTTTTCCCTCTTATATTGAATTTTCGTTTTCATCTTCCACTTTAGAAGGCAATTTGGTGTTACCCCTTTTTGAGTGCCTCTCTTATAATCTCTTCAATGCTCATCTTCTTTCCTGCCTCTTTCATTATCCTGCCAACAGTAACCGACGCATCTCTTCTCTTGTAGCCCAGTACCGTCAGTGCCTCAACAGCACTCGCAAAAACCTCTCTTTCCTCTTCTGCCGTTTTTTCTGCAAAGACAGGCATCTTTTCAACCTTCTGTTTTAACTCAACTATCAGACGTTCTCCGGTCTTTTTCCCCACGCCGGGAATGCCTGTGAAAGCAGATGCGTCCTCTGAGAGTATCGCCTGGTACAACTCCTGCGTACTGAGTCCTGAAAGAATCCTGAGAGCCACCTTTGGCCCTATGCCTGGGACCGCAAGAAGCATAAGGAATGTCTCTCTTTCTTTCTCCGTTGCAAATCCGAAAAGACTTATCTCTTCCTCGCGTATCTGCTGGACAGCAAATAAACGCACATTGTCACCTTCTTCCCCTATTGACTGGGCAGTTTCAAGAGAAACATTCAAAATATAAGCAATCCCGCTATTTTCCACCACCACCCTGGCAGGAGATTTAAAAATTAGTTTGCCCTGAATGTAGTAAATCATACTCTTTTTTGCTGTTTACATAAGAGATAGCCACCGCAACAGCATCGCTTTCATCCTCGCTTTTGAAGTCTTTATAACCTGTTATGTGCTTTAGCATATATTGTACCTGTTCCTTGGTAGCAGACCCTCTACCGGTAATGTTCTGCTTAATCTCCCTCGGGGAAACAAGATAAAAGTCAAGGTTTTTCTTTACTACCATACTGAGGAGAATTCCCATTACCTGTCCTATCTTTAAAGCAATCTGAAAGTTCTTTGCCAGATATATCTCTTCTATAACAACCACATCCGGCTGCAGTTCATCCAGCAGTTCTTCAAATCTTTTAGTTATATGCGGAATCTTCTTTTGATAAGGCTCTTTGGCGGGCGAGACTATGGTCCCGGTACACAGCACAAAATCCTGCCCGTTTTTGTGTTCCACCAGTCCGTATCCTACCCTGTTAACTCCGGGGTCAATCCCAAGTATTCTCATCTCTATGGTCGGACGGCATTGGCTATATCATCAGGTATATCAAAGTTGGCATAAGCAGCCTGCACGTCATCATGGTCCTCAAGCGCCTCCAGAAGTTTCAACACCTGCTCTGCTGTTTTCCCCTCTACCCTGACCGTGTTTTTAGGTACAAAGGTAATACTTCCATCCTCCAGCTCAATCTTTTTTTCAACAAGTGCGTTTTTTACAGAGTCAAAATTTTCAGGAGGGGTTATTATTTCGTAAACATCATCTTCCACCGTCATATCTTCAGCTCCTAGGTCAAGAATTATTTCAAGAAGTTCGTCTTCCTTTATTTTTTCTTTCTTTACAGTGATAATCCCCTTCCTTTCAAACAACCAGGATACACTGCCCGCACCTCCAAGACTACCGTTCTGCTTGGAAAAAATAGAGCGTATCTCTGAGGCACTCCGGTTTTTGTTGTCAGTCAGAACCTCCACGTATACCGCCACTCCTCCAGGTCCATAACCCTCATATGTAACCTGCTCAAACTGGACGCCTCCTTCCTCCCCGCAGCCCTTTTTGATGGCGCGCTGAATGTTGTCATTGGGCATATTGAAACTTTTCGCCTTGTCTATAACCATCCTTAAACGCGGGTTCGTATCAGGGTTCCCCCCACCCATCTTTGCCGCCATCATTATTTCCCTTATAAACTTGGTAAACATCTTACCTCTTTTGGCATCAGTAGCCATCTTTTTGTGCTTGATACTGTGCCACTTGGAATGTCCTGACATATTTGCCTCCTTTCCCCCGAACTCTCTTGAAAATCGTTATATGGGAACATACGTTCCCGGTATACGCTGATATACAGTAGATATACAAATCTATACCGCAGGCGAAGTTTGCATATATCAGGAACGAGGTTCATATATAACTATTGTATATCTCTTCGCCTCTACACTCTAATTATGAGGGGTTAATGATTTCGTTTTTAAAATCCTGTCTTCTCACAATGACAAGCGGTAGGTATCACTCTTTTTTCAGTTTCTCCCAGAACTCTTTTGCACTCATATTCTCTATAACCTTCCTGAACTTCTCAACCTCTTTCTTCCCTATGGGTTTGCTGAGATCTGTCGCTTTCACAAATTTCTTGTTTCCAGCATAATACTTCATTATCTCTACCTTGGCCAGCAGTTTTTCCTCAACAAAGATAGGCGCCTTAAACCTTAAGGCAAGAGCGATTCCATCACTGGGACGGCAGTCTATGCTCTTTGTGGATTTACCCTTCTGAACAATCATATTTGCATAATATACGTTATTTTTCACCGCAGGGATTTCCAGCCGGATAAACCTGTATCCAAGAATCTCTATGACATTTTTCAACAGATCGTGGGTAAGAGGTCTGGGAAACGTTGCCTCCTCAAGAATTAAAAGTATTGCCTGTGCCTCAAAAATACCTACAACGATGGGTAAAACCTTCCCCTCTGCACTTTTCAGAATAACCACAGGCGAGTTGCTCAAAAGATTGAGCACCACACCTTCAACCTTCACCTTTACCATGTTTTTTTCATCCATGTGATTCTTTCTCTCGCTTTCTCTCGTCAACTATCTTCTGGGCTATGTGCGGTGGCACAACCTCATAATTTGAAAAGGCCATAGTAAATGTTCCTTTCCCGCTCGTGATTGACCGCAATTCGTTGGTATAATTAGCCATTTCCGCAAGTGGAACCTGTGCCTTAATCACCTGAGTTTTACCGGAAAGCAACATATCCAGCACCTTGCCTCTTTTTGCATTGACTGTCCCTATAACATCTCCCACGACGTCCTGCGGTACCCTTATTTCTACATTTACTATCGGTTCAAGGAGTATGGGATTGCCCTCCTGTAAGGCCTTCTGAAGGGCAAGAATACCTGCCAGTTGAAAGGCAATATCTGAAGAATCCACTGGATGGTATGTCCCATCATAGAGCCTTACTCTTATATCAACCACAGGATAACCTGCCATACTACCCTTTTTCATGCCTGCTTTTATCCCCTTTTCCACCGACGGGATAAACTGCCTGGGGATTGCACCACCGACAACCTCATCCACAAACTCAAATCCCCCTCCCCTGGGCAAAGGTTCTACCTTGATAAAACAGTGCCCGTACTGTCCTCTGCCACCAGTCTGTTTTTTGTGTTTTCCTTCAGCATTTGCAGGGGTCGTAATTGTTTCTTTGTATGCTATCTTGGGTATACCTTTGTCAACCTCAACACCAAACTTATTCTTAAACTTGTTTATCGCTATATCTATATGCAGGTCGCCCATACCGGTAATAATTGTCTCTCCTGTTTCGTCATCCTTGTATACGTTAATGGTAGGGTCCTCTTCCACTATTCTGTTTATCGCATTGCCAAGTTTATCCTCGGCCCCTTTCACCTTCGGCCTTATGGAATAAGAAACTGCTCCCTCCGGCGGTCGGATCACAGGAAAGTTTAAAGAGTTGTTCGGCTGACAAAATATATCAAAAGCCTCTGCGCTGGACAGTTTCGCCACTGCAACAACTTCACCGGGAAGGGCTTCCGCCACAGGCTCCTGTTTTTTCCCTTGCATCCTGAGTAACTGCCCCACCCGTTCTTTTGTGTTCTTGGTAGAATTTAAAAACTGGGAGTTTGACTTGAGTTTTCCGGAGAAAACACGCAGATAGGAAAGTTTGCCGGCAAAAGGGTCAAAAATGGTCTTTACCACTATCCCAGCAAGAGTTTGTCCTTCTTTTCTGTCTATCTCTTTCTCCTGTCCGTCCGCAGTACTGACCTTTAAAGGAGGAAGTTCTTCAGAAGAAGGTATGTAATTGAATATAAAGTCTGTCAGTTCTTCCATCCCCATCTGCTTTATTGCCGAGCCTGAAAGTACAGGGATAACCCTGCCTTCTAAAATCCCCTGTTTTACATAACGTGCCATCTCATCAATAGAGATTTCCGCCCCTTCAAGATATTTTTCCATCAGGGTATCATCCAGTTCTGCGATAATATCCATTGACTGCTGGATATATTTCTGAAAATGCTGGTTATCTACGTTTTTTCTGTCAAGAAGGTCGGTAACGCCGGCTAAATTTCCGTTTTCATACACAGGTGCGGTTACAAGTATAAGTTTTTTGCCGAATACTGCTTCCATCTCATTCCACAGTTTGTCAAAAGAGTTATCCGTCAGATCCAGTTTATTTATAAAAACAACGGTGGGTTTTTTCTTCCCTGAAACAATCTCCCAGAATTTTTCAGCACCCATATCCATCCCTTCATCAGCAGAGATGTTAAGTATAGCAGTATCAGCCGCCTCCGCGCCGGCAATCTGCTCTCCGATAAAATCCATGTATCCCGGAGTATCTACAAGATATAGTATATCATCTTTACCCTTCTTAATGTAGCCTATGCTTAGATTAATACTCATCTGCCTCTTGATTTCTTCCTCGTCATAATCAAGGGTGGTGGTTCCTTCTGATATACTTCCTATCCTGTCAATCATTCCTGCTTTGTATAACATTACTTCCGCAAGCAGTGTTTTGCCTGTCTTATTACCTCCAAAGATTCCAATATTGAAAACCTTTCCCATTTAATAACCTCCTCCTGAATAATACCGAAAAGCCAAAAAAGTTGAAAAATTCAAAAGATTAACCAGAACCTTTTGTAATTCATTATTATATCAGATTTTTACAATTGGTGAAAATCTGGTATGAATTGAAAGCGGAGAAAAATAAATGTCCCTGGCAACACCTACTCTCCCACACTCTTTCGGGTGCAGTACCATCGGCGCTGAAAGGCTTAACGGCCGTGTTCGGGATGGGAACGGGTGTTTCCCTTTCGCTATGGTTGCCAGAGACACGTTATATGTTACCTCACATAAATACCCTTTGTCAACACTTCAGAAAAAATTGCCTGAG
>DYKC01000076.1 GCA_020722825.1 Vermiphilus sp. | reverse complement strand
GTTATGTCGGCTCCTGGGATAGCGAGACTGAGCGATTCTTTAATACCCTACGTGTGAGAAGCCCTTCTGGATATGCCAGGAAGAGGACCTTAAATCAATGAAGTTTAAAGAAATAGACACGGCAAGAAAAATACTCGGGCTGGACGAAAGTGCAACACTGGAAGAGATAAGAAAGGCATACAGAAAACTGGTGCTTAAATATCATCCTGACCGGTGCACCGATAAAAACAGGAAAGAATATGAAGAGATGTTTAAAAAGATAACCAATGCATACAATACCATTATGGTCTACTGCACCTCCTATAAGTACTCCTTTAAGAAAGAGGATGTTGAGAAGACAAAAAGAGAAAAAGACATAGATGAAGAGCTCATAAGAAATTTTTATGATAACTGGCTGGGAGACACCGAAGAGTGAAGTCAATATTTGACAAAAACTATAAAAGATACGATGCCTGGTATGACAAAAACAGGTTTGTTTATCTGTCAGAACTTGACGCTTTGAAGAAGGCAATGCCCAAAAAGAAAGGTAGGGGTTTGGAGATAGGTGTGGGAACGGGAAGGTTTGCCTCCAAACTTAAAATTTCTTACGGGATTGACCCTTCGGCAAATATGCTTAAAATTGCCGCAAAAAGAGGTATAAATGTGCAGGTTGCCACCGGGGAAAAACTGCCGTTTAAAGATTCCGCTTTTGACTATGTTTTAATTGCCATAACCCTGTGCTTTGTTGAAAACCCCCGGAGGGTCTTAAAGGAGACCAAAAGAGTGTTAAGAAAAGGGGGGAAGGTTATCATAGGAATCGTGGACAGGGACAGTTTTCTGGGTAAATACTACAGGAAAAAAAAGAGTGTTTTTTACAAACAGGCAAAATTTTTCGGGATTGAAGAACTGACCAGTCTTCTGAGAGATGCGGGATTCAGGGATTTTTCTTATTACCAGACGTTATATGACCTTCCGGAAAAAACAGATTCTGTCCAGAAGGTTAAAAAAGGCTTCGGTGAAGGCGGATTTGTTGTGGTTAAAGCCTGTAGACCAAAATCATAAGCCACTCACGATGTAAGCGTAAAGAAGAAGAGAAAAAATGTGCACAGTTAAGTTTCCTCAGTTCAAAAAAGGCAAAGATGGATTGAAAATACATCCTGGTTTGACAATACTTGAGTTTGCGCAGATGGCAGGGATCAGAATCAACGCTGAGTGTGGAGGTGCAGGCACCTGTGGAAAATGCACAGTTCGGATTGAAAAAGGCGAGGAAAACCTCAGTCCGCCTACGCATTTTGAAAAGAAGAGCAATCTTCAGGAAAAAGAACGCCTTGCCTGTCAGGCAAGGATTGTGAGAGATAAGACAGATATGGTTGTATATATAAAAAAATTCGGGGAATATGACATCCTGAAGTATGGTATGGAAAGAGATGTACCTATATGTCCCATATATACCAGAAGGGGGAATAAGGTTTGCAGAGATGGCACAGAAATAGAGGACTACAGGGGAAAAATTTACGGGCTTGCGATAGACATCGGTACAACAACGGTCGTATTTGACCTGGTCAATCTTGAAAACGGAGATGTTTTAGAGACCGTCGCAAAAATCAATCCGCAGATATCTTACGGAAACGATGTGATTACAAGGATTGAATACACCATGGTTGACAAAGAAAACAACAGATATTTTGATGAAGTGGAAAGGGGAAAGAGGGTTTCTCAACTTAAGATGATGATGGTTAACCTGATTAATGAATCAATACAAGAATTATCCGAGCAATTTGAGGAAGACATATCTCAATATATCTATCATACCGTCGCGGTTGGAAATTCCACCATGCGAAACCTGTTTTTTGGCATTGACATTTCATCGCTCGGCACCATACCCTATGAATCTACCCTCAAAACTGCAGTAACCAAAACTCCCGAACAGATAGGTCTCAAAATGAACAGGGCAGGAACAGTCTATGGGGCTGCACTTATAGGTGGCCACGTTGGAGCGGATATTACAGCCGACATCGTTGCCTCAGGTATGTACAAGGATAAAGATATATCTCTCCTCATTGACATAGGAACAAACGGGGAGATAGTCTTGGGGAACAAAGACAGGATGATAGCCGCCTCCTGTGCCGCCGGAGGTGCCTTTGAAGGCGCAACGGTAAGTTGCGGTGTGGGAGGCATCACAGGGGCAATAAAAAAGATAGAACTTGTTGACGGAGTGGTTACCTATTCCACCATAGGAAACAGGCATCCCATAGGGGTCTGCGGGTCCGGACTGATAGACCTTCTGGCCGAACTTCTTACAAAGGGGATAATGACCGAAAAAGCAAGAATAAAACAGGATTTTCACATAACCGGAGACCTGAAACTGACTCAGCACGACATATTTCAGTTGATAACATCAAAATCCGCAATCAAAACAGGCTGGCAGGTCCTGCTTAAACACTATCCCTGTGATACTGCAGATGTTAAGAAGATTTATCTGTCAGGAGGGTTTGGCAACTTCATCAATGTCAAAAACGCAATGAAGATAGGCCTAATCCCTGATGTGGATGAAAGCAAGGTTATCAAGATAGGTAACGGAGCACTTGAAGGCACAAGGGAAATCCTGCTCTGTGAAGAATCACGGCACATAAGTGAAGAAATCGCCGAAAAGACACAGCACATAAGAACAAACGAGGTTGAAAAAGAGTTTGACTACCTGATGGCAGAAAATATGTACTTTTAACACCGGTTTACTTTTCGCAGGTGGTTGGACAGCCTGTACTTCCGAAGCAAAGGTTTTCAAATACGGCACAATTATAGATTCATTATGTCGGTTAATTTCACCCGGCTGCGGGGAGTATTGTTAAGATAGCCGCTGATTTTTTTAATGCGGTTGAACGAGCGGTAGGGACTGCCTGTAATTTTTTCTATAATCAATGCAGCAACGAGCCGTTTTATAGAGACATCCAGTCTGTTGTAGTCCCTCACATCTATGTAAAATCCCCCCTTATACTGTGGGGAGAAGAGAAAACCTTTCCTGCCGTCAGTCCTGTGAATTATCTTCCCGAGTGCCTCCTCCGCACGCCTTTCCATAAAAGCAAAGTCATCCTGCACAAGGAACGACATCTGAGCAACCTGTTTTTTAATCTGCGGGTTGTACTTCAGCATCAGCGGAATTACTTCAAAACGGATGCGGTTGCGAAAAAAATCCTTTGAAAAATTGGAACGGTCAATCCTGTATTCTTTTCCCCCTTTTTTCAGTGCCTTTAAAATCTCTCTTTTCTCAAGACACAGAAGCGGCCTTACTACAGAGATGGCCTTATTTTTGAAAAGGTGCTTTTCAGGAAGGATACCGCGCAGGCCCGCAAGCCCGGCTCCTTTTATGAAACGCATGACAACAGTCTCAGCCTGGTCGTCAAGGGTATGTCCGACCGCTATTTTGTTGCATCCTGCCCTCTTTGCTATTTCATAAAGAGCCCTGTATCTTTTTTTGCGTGCCTGTTCTTCAATACCTGTTCTGCCTTCTATTTTTATGTTCCGGTAAAAAAACGGGACTGAATATGCCTGTGCCAATTTTCTTGCAAAGAGCAGTTCCCTGTCCGCATCTTTTCTCAGATGATGGTGTACATAAGCAACCTTGATATCTATATGGGTCTTTCGTGAGAGGTATAACAGAAAGTAAAACAGAAATACCGAGTCCGGGCCACCTGAAAGGGCAATAAGGATACTATCCTCTTGCCGTATGATGCCCTTCTCCTCAGCAAACTGCCTGACCTTCGTATACAGGTTCTCCATTCTTTTGTCATTGTCAGAAAAGTTCATCCCTGTATTCCTGTTCTTCCTCCTGGGCTTTTTCCTTTTCTCTCTCCGGCTCTTCTTCGCCCGCTACATCTACTGCTTTTATAATGGGTTGTTTTGCTCCCGCTTCATCAACCCATCTGCAGTACTCGCACTCAGGACAGGGTTCTGGGATATCAGGAGACTCAAGACACGCTATCGCCTGTTCAATAACCTCTTTTGCGTGGTCTACGTTCACATCAACCCTTTTTATGTCCAGACCGAAAGCAATGTTTTTTGCACCTTCCTGGGGACTTACATTGACAGGGTAATAATAAAGGAGGTATGCCCTATCGCCTGCCTTCAGGCCGTTGCCGTCCAGAAGAAGACAGTATACCTCCATCTGTAACTGATAGGCAGGATGCACATCACTGGCAGGACTTGCCCTTGTCTTATGGTCAAGAGGCACATACCTCCCCTGGTCTGTTACAAGACAGTCATCAAGTTTGCCCATAATGGTATAGCCGGGCTTTATGTCATAGTAATAGGTGGGTTTCAGTTTCTCTATCAGGTGTCCGCTCATCTCCTGCCTCAATTCAGGAGGCAGTTCTCCTGTTAAGCGGTAGTATGCAAAATACCTCTTAAAAACACTGTCCAGTCCCGTGGCTATGGAAGGCATAGGACCACGCGGCCTCTTTATCTCATACCTCATATGCAGGTAAAAACAGCGCGGACACTCCCGGTAGAGATTAAGCGTTGAGGGTGACAGAAATACCTTTTTCATCATGTATAGTTTATACCACATTATTCAAAACCCGTCCATTTTAACCGTAAACTTAACAGTTATGGCTTTTTATGGTATAATGATAGTGGTGGGAAAATGATGCCACAGACAAGAAAAGGTGCGGACGGTATGGCAATGATAATGGTCCTTGTTATGATTATCATATTTGCATCCCTCATCCTCGCAGTTGTCATCTCCTCATCCACTGCCATAAGAAGGGCACACTACTACAAAGACAAGTCCATCGCCCTTAAGATGGCAAATGCAGGCCTGGAGGAAGCCCTGTATAAATTGAATTATCAATATCATGACCCAGAACACTGGTATGGTTTTGAAGGTGTTGGAACAGATAATCCTGGTGAATGCTTAAAATCATCAAAGTCCTTACCTCACGAATATTCCTATACAGATGCAGGAAGTAATTATGGTTATCCTGCAGGAGAAGTAGAAATCTATCTTAAAGTTACTAATGATAATACAGATACTTTAACTGCAATAGGCAGATACAAAGGAAGGACTGCAAAAATCTCCTGTAGAATAAGAAGTAGTAATGATTATTATTCTGGATCTCCTTCTACCGGGAATTATTCTCTTCCTCTTGTTGATAACGCAAACAATGATACAAAAGGCATCCCCGAAGCATTCAACAAACATGTAATATATGCA
>DYKC01000075.1 GCA_020722825.1 Vermiphilus sp. | reverse complement strand
TCAAGAGTTTGAGTAGGAGTGCTATGTCTTTTTGTCATTTGACATCATACCACACATCTTTAAATCTTGCACCCTCAAATGTAACTACATCAATTATACCCGGTGTTTTTTACAATCCAAGAGATGTGTTCTGTCCAGAGAAAACTGTAATAAAAATTGACGGAAAGGGATATAAGGTAGTATATTACTAGGTTGTATGGAAATAAGAAAAAAGTTGGATGAAATATGCGGGATGGTAGAAGAGAACGTCCCACTCTCTTCTCTAACAGGTTTCAGGACAGGTGGACCCGCAAGATACCTTCTTTCTCCAAGGGATATCTGCGAAGCAAACAAAATCCTCTCTTTATCCGCAGGGACCGGAATCCCCCTGCTGGTAATCGGGAACGGTACAAACCTCCTTATAAGTGACGAAGGGTTTGAAGGTATCGTTCTTACCACGAAGAACCTTAACCACATCTGTGTTGAAAACCAACAGGTTATCTGCGAATCAGGGGTCCATCTTTCAACACTGCTTAAGACCTGTCTTATCAGTTCCCTTGCAGGCTCTGAGTTTCTCGCGGGGATACCCGGCACCGTCGGAGGTGCGGTTATATCAAACGCAGGCCTCAAAACTGTGTGGTTTTCTGAAATCATAAAAGAGCTGGAGGTTCTTCCCATCGGGGGTGGTAAGTCATACATCCTGTCTCGTAGGGAGATAGATTTCAGGTATAGGTCAAGCGGGCTTGAGAATGTTTTTATATACAGGGTTTCAATACAACTGCAGAAGGGAGAGAGTGAGAAGATAAGAAAAGAGATTAACCGACATATGGAAAAGAGGCTGTTGAGCCAGCCGCTTGAATATCCATCGGCAGGCAGCGTATTCAAAAATCCACCAGGACACTTTGCAGGCGAACTGATAGAAAAATGCGGACTGAAAGGCCTTTGCAAAGGGGGTGCCTGCATATCTGAGAAACATGCTAATTTCATAGTGAATAAATCGGAGGCAACATCTGCAGAGATATACAGTTTGATAAATATTGTTAAGGAAAAGGTTAAAAGGGTGTATAATATAAACCTTGAAACTGAAATAAAGATTGTCGGGAAATTCTGATACAATTTTCACCCTCACCTTATCCTCCCCCTCAATGGGGAGGAAACGAACGGGAAAATCAGGAGAGAATAATGAGGATAGTGGTGCTGTTTGGAGGGGAAAGTCCTGAAAGAGAAGTCTCTCTTCTCTCCGGCAGGGCTGTCGCCCGTGCACTGAAAAAAAAGGGATATAAGATATTCCTGCTTGACCCTGCAAAGAAGAATTTTTTCAAAAAAATTCTTGAGGTAAAACCTGAATGTGTTTTCATAGCACTTCACGGAGGCATGGGTGAAGGCGGGAGCATACAGGGATTTCTTGAGGTCTTGAAAATTCCCTACACAGGTTCTGGAGTCAGGGCTTCTGCGGTATGCCTGAACAAGATTATGACAAAGAAAATCCTTGCTTATCACAAACTTCCTACTCCGGAATTCGTGGAGGTTGAAAAAGGCAAAAAAATATCTCTCCCGTTCAGCCTGCCTGCAGTGGTAAAGCCCGCCAATCTCGGGTCTACCATCGGCATAAAAATCGTAAAAGACGAGAGACAGTTGAAGTCTGCGATTAAAGAATGTTTTTCCATAGACGACCAGGTATTTGTTGAGAAATATATCAGCGGTACCGAGGTTACCGTTGGGATACTTGGCAACGACAACCCAGAGGTCCTTCCGGTGATAGAAATAGAGACACCCACAGGTTTCTACGACTATAAGGCAAAGTATACCACAGGAGGCAGTAGGCATATAATACCGCCACGTTTGAAGGAAAAAACGGTTAAAAAAATAGAATCTATCTCTCTGAACGCCTATAAAATACTCGGATGCTCGGGTCTTGCCAGGATGGAACTGATTGAAAGGCGCGGCATACCATATATACTGGACGTTAATACAATCCCGGGGCTGACAGACCTGAGCCTCTTTCCAGATGCAGCAAGAGCCAGAGGGATTTCGTTCGAAAACCTCTGCGAAAAAATAGTGATGTTTGCCGAGAAAAATGCCAAGAAAAAAAACAGATGAAAGAATCAGAGAGGTCAGGCAGGAAATCTGGCAGAGAAGGAAGAAAAGAATCAGAATTATTCTTGCCATAGTTGCTACTGCAATCGTCTTCTATGGGGTAGTCAACCTCAAAAGGTTCTTAACCTCTCTTTTATGGAATATTAAAACGTTCAAGGTGAAAGAGGTTCTCATAACTCCATATAGCGCCCGTCCACTGATAACCGGTCTTCTGGAGATAGAAACAGGCAGGAACCTGCTTTTCCTTGATATTGATGCACTCAGGGAACAGATAATAAAGATACGAGAGGTGGAAAACTGCATCATAAGAAAAGTTTATCCTTCAACCCTTGAAATAGAAGTAGTTTTGAGAAAACCATGGATTATACTGGAAAATGGAAAGGATATTTTTTTCGTTGACAGGGCAGGGAAAATACTGTCTACTCCAGAAATTTCAGAAAATCTCTTAAGGGTCCAGGGAATAAATGTTAAACATAACAGCATAGAAACACAGGAAATGTGGAAACTGGAGGTTTTAAAGGAGATTGAAAAGTGGTATAATTTTTACAATCTGCAGAAATATTTCAATCTTGGGAGCATCAGGATAATAAAGCCCACTGAAATAATTCTGAATTCAACAGATACTGGAAAGGGCTTCATCCTGAACACAAATATATCTGAAAGGTTTGATAAACTGAAGACAGTGCTTAAGGAGTTGGAAAAGAACTCAACCGAATGGGAGTACATTGATTTACGCTTTCAACATCCATACGTGAAACATTTACAAAAAAGAGATGAACGATGACATAATAACTGCTCTTGACATAGGTACAAGCAAAATTTTTGGAATCTCCGGGATACTACGTAACAACGGCATAGAGGTTATCGGTGTTGAGGTTCAGAACCTGCCTGAAGAGGTAGTAAAAAAGGGCAGAATTGCAGATATTGAAGCAGCAAGCAACTACATCTTTAAAACACTGAAAGGACTGAAAGAAATCATCGGAGAGAAAATAGTCTGGGTTACCATCGGAATAGGCGGAGGACACCTGAAAGGAACGCTATATGCCAAAAGGACAGAAATTGAACCGCCGGGCAGGGAAATAGTAAATGCTGACATTAACCACCTTAGAAAAGAAATAAAAAGCGCAGCCATTGCAGCCAACGGGACAGATAAAAAGGTATTGTATACTGTCCCGCAGGAATACAAAATAGACAACCTGAATAAAACAAAGAAAGAACCTGTGGGGATGCACGGCAATGTTCTGGAGATGAAGGTACAGGTTATAACCGTTGACACAAACCCTCTAAAAGATATTACAAAATGCATAAAGGATGCAGGTGCTGAGATAGAAAACATATATCCTCATTCCTGGGCAGTGGCTGAAGCAACCCTGACGGAAGAAGAGAAAAAGGTTGGTTGTCTCCTTATGGATATAGGAAAGGCAACCACCGATATAACCATATTTTCGGAAGGCAGCATAGTTATAACAGACTCTCTCAAGGTAGGTGGGGGAAATATTGATATAGACCTTGCCAAGGGACTATATACACCGGTTGCCTTTGCCGAAGAAATCAAAAAGAAACATGGATGGTGCAATTATCCGTCGCTCTGTAAAGAAGAGGACAGAATACTGACGGAAAAGGTAGATATATTCAACCTTTCAGGCAAACTTTCAAGAAAGGTTATGGTGGGAGAGATATCTAAAATAGTATATGAAAGGATGCACGAAATATTTGAAGATATGGTAAAACACAAAATTGAGAAATCCGTATTGCTTCACACATCCGGTTCAGAAGTAGTCATATCTGGAGGATGTGCAAAACTGAAAGGTATAACAAGACTTGCCGAGGATATTTTTGAAATGCCGGCGAGAGTTGCTCTACCCAAAAACCTGTTTAACCTTGATGAAAGTTTTCTTCAGCCCGAATTTTCGTCAGGCATAGGTCTGTTGCTTCTGGCATCAAAACAGGAACGCAGAAATGAACCAAAAACCCGCTGGGAAAAAATCTGGCAGAAGACAAAAGAGTTGACAAGGAAATGGTTTTAATACCAGTTCTCCGTCAAAATTATAGCAATACCGGGTTGAGTTCGCCAGATAACAAGACGGCAAGGAGGAAACGAGGAGACGGATTAAACATACGATGAAGGAGTTGATGATGATGCCAACAATGCTATATGGATGAAATCAATTTAGTTAAGGGATTATAAATGGTTAAACTTATAGAGGATAAAGAAGAAAACGGCAGTATCAATGTAAAACTTGTCGGGGTTGGAAACGCCGGGAGTAGCATAATATCCCGGATATATGAAAGGATACAGGGAATCACGTTTGTTGTCTTTAACACGGATGCAAATAACCTCAAATACTCAAAGGCTGATATAAAAACCCAGATAGGTGAAAAAACCACACATGGAAGGGGAACAGGCAGGGACCCTGAAAAAGGTAAATTTGCGGCAAACGAGGACCAGGAAACGATACGCGAGGTGCTGAAAAACACCCATATAATTTTTCTGATAGCAGGATTGGGTGGAGGAACAGGAACAGGCAGTTCGCCTGTTATTGCAAAGATAGCAAAGGATGTTGGCGCAATTGTCATATCAATTGTCACCACACCTTTTGACTTTGAAGGTGACCGCAGAATTGAACATGCAAAAAAAGGCATTGAATTACTTGAGAGTAATGTGGATACCCTTATCCACATACCCAACCAGAAGATGTACGAGATTGTTGATGAAAAAACCGCCTTTCAGGATGCCTTCGGAAAGATAGACGACAAAATTTCAAGGACAGTCTCTTCAATCACAGATTTGATATATAAACAGAAACTTCTTGATATTGACTTTGCCGACATATGCTCAATAGTGGAAAATGCAGGCAGAGGCATTGTCGGACTTGGATACGGTAAGGGTGAAGGCAGTATAGAAAATGCAGCAAGAACCGCAATTGACGACCCTCTGATAGAAAAAAGCGACATTATCGAGGCAAAAAACATTCTGATAAGTATAACCGGCAGTAAGGACCTTCCGTTAAAAGAGGTTGGAGAGGCAATGGATATCATCCAGACAAAAATATCCTGTCCATCAAAGGTTCTGGGGGTGACAATAGACCCCGCACTTGAGGATGAGGTTCATA
>DYKC01000074.1 GCA_020722825.1 Vermiphilus sp. | reverse complement strand
GCAAACTTTTTATCCCCGCCTGCTATACCTATATCCGCCTGTTTAGCCTCACCCGGCCCATTAACAGAACAGCCCATAACCGCTATCTTCAGGTTTTTCGCTTCAGGGTAGCGCCTGTTAAGTCGTTTAATCTCTCTCTCCACATCTCTCAAGATATCATCCAGGTTAACCTGTACCCTGCCGCAGGTGGGACAGGAAATAATCTCAGGTTCAAACCGCCTCAGGTTTAAAGACTGCAAAATAGCCCTGCCTGTTTTTATCTCCTTCCAGGAAGGTTCAGTCAGGGAAACTCTGATGGTGTCACCAATGCCCTCATAAAGAAGCATCCCTATACCTAAAATAGACTTGCTTTCGGCTATTGGCCCCCTGCCTGCCTCAGTTATACCAAGATGCAGGGGGTAATCAAAAAGTTCAGATACCCTTCTGTAACAATCAATGGTCTCCTGCACAAAGGGCGTTTTAAGAGAGATAACTATTTCGTGAAAGTTTAGAGACTGAAAAAGACTGACACTTTCTTTGGCAGAATCCACCATGCTATTTACAAGTGTTTTCCCCCTCTTAACGGAACCCGAGTTAATCCCGATACGGATGGGAATACTGCGGTCTCTGGCGGCACTTACTATCTCTTTTATACCCAACAGGGAGGTGTTACCTGGATTAATCCTTATCTTATCCGCACCCTTCTCCATCGCGAGAAGGGCAAGTTTATAACTGTAGTGTATGTCTGCAATAATGGGTATGCTGATTTTCTCTTTAATCTTCTTTAATGCTGGTACGTCCTCCTCGTCAAGAATGGCAACCCTGATAAGTTCAGCACCTTCTTTAATCATCCTTCTTGTTTCTTTTAACAGACTTTTTATTTCCGAGGTGCGAACCTTTGTCATCCCCTGAACTGAGACAGGAGCATCTCCTCCAATAAATGTATTGCCGACCTTTATCTTCCGTGTTTTTCTTCTCATTTACCCCCAACTCTCTTGAAAATCGTTATATGGGAACATACGTTCCCGGTATACGTTGATATACAGTAGATATACAAATCTATACTGCAGGCGAAGTCTGCATATATCAGGAACGAAGTTCATATATATCTATTGTATATCTCTTCGCCTCTACACTTCCATTGTGGGGGGAATTGTTTACCTCTTTGTTACAATCTCTTCAATAAACCGGATGATATCGTTATATGTCACGTAAAGCGCAAGCCCTATAATAAGAACAAACCCTGCATATCCTACCCATTCCAGACTTTTTCTGGAAGGCCTCTTGCGTGAAATCCTTTCCACAGCGAGTCCGAAAAGATGTCCTCCGTCAAGTATGGGAAAAGGCATAAGATTGATTATGCCGAGGTTAACACTTATAAACGCCATAAAATAAAGAAAACGCCCCAGCCCATAGTGTGCAATCTTCGCCCCCCATTGTGCAATCCCAATGGGGCCGGACAACTGTCTGGCAGAGACCTGCTTGGTTATAAGCATTTTCAGCGATATGAAGACTCCATAGAGCATCTTCCCGAATTCCTTGCCTGCCCTTATCACTGCACCACCAAAACAGTACTTCTCTGTTTTCTCCATCGGTGAGATACCCAGTATATATACAGGTTTTTCTCTATTACCACCTTTCCCACTCTCTAACCGTCCAGGCATAATGTCAAAACTCATCATATTTCCTTCTCTCTTTACAAGCAGTCTTACCGGCTGCCCTGCGTCCCGTTCAATGGCACCTTTAATATTCATCAAAACGTCAAACCACTCTCTACATCTCACACCATTTACCTCAAAAATTTCATCTCCAACCGCCAGACCTGATTTTTCCGCAGGCATCCCTTCAACGAAAGAGCCGATTTTTGTACCATCATAGCTGGGCACCCCTATGATAAACACAGGGATGAGAAGTACAAGTCCCAGGAGAAGATTATTCAAAGCGCCTGCAGCAACAACCTGACCTCTGTGTCCCGGACTTTTGCCCATATACTCCCAGTCTTCATCTTTTTCTTTACCCTCGTCCTCCTCACCTGCCATTTTCACAAACCCGCCAAAAGGCAACAGAGATAACTGATATACTGTATCTCCTATTTTCCTGGCAAAAATTCTGGGGCCAAAACCGATTGAAAACTTCTCCACCCTGATTCCCACCCTTTTTGCCGCAAAAAAGTGGCCGGCTTCGTGAACGAGTATGATGATTGAAAACAGTATAAAAACCGATATTATTGACAGTATCATTTTTACACTCCTGCAAGTTTCCTTACATCCTGTCTCGCCTGCTCGTGAATCCGAAAAATATCGTCAACCAAAACCTCTTTCTGCACCTTACAGTCAGACAACACCTCCTGCAGAATATTAAGTATATCATTGAATTCTATCTTCCCTTCAAGAAAGAGGTTCACGGCTTCTTCATTTGCTGCATTCAGTACCACGGGAAAAGAACCCTTTTCTTTAATTGCCCTTATCGCAAGGGAAAACCATACGGAATTTCTATCAGCAGGAAATAGTGTTAGATTATTTATCCTTGCAAAGTCTATCTTCTGCCAGGACATTTCATTTCTGTGCGGATAATCAAGAACAAACTTTATAGGAAGCTTCATGTCCGGCACGGATAAAACAGCCTTGATTGTACCGTCTTTCAACTCAACCATTCCGTGGATAACCGCTTCAGGATGGATAAGAACATCTATCTTGTCTGCAGGCATTCCAAACAGGTAATGTGCCTCAATAATTTCAAAGGCTTTGTTCATCATAGTTGCAGAGTCAACCGTAATTTTCCTGCCCATTTTCCAGACAGGATGTTTAAGTACATCTTCCAACTTAACCCTGCCTGCAGGAGGTCTGCCACCGAAAGGTCCACCGGAAGCAGTCAGGTATATCCTGTGAATATCTCTTTCTCTGACGCCTTCCAGTGCCTGAAAAACCGCATTGTGTTCGCTGTCTACAGGCAGAATACATGCATGGTGCTTCCTTACCAGCGGGATGATGATATGACCTGCAGCAACCAGTATCTCTTTTGTTGCAAGCCCGAGAGTCTTGCCCTGTTTTACCGCTGCAATGGTCGCTTTCAGTGTACTTATACCAGGTATGGCACAGACAATAATATCCGCTTTCTTCATCTGCACCATTTCTTCCATCCCACCGGCACCATATAGAAACCTTATCCCGGAAAATTTTTTCTCAAACCCTGCATCTTTTCTTTCAAGATAAACATACTCCGGCCTGAATTCTTTTATCTGTTCTGCAAGAATGTCCTTCCTACGGCGGCAGGCAATCCCGAACACCCTGAACCTGTCTTTCCCCCTTCTAATAACCTCAAGGGTACTTTCACCTATGGTCCCCGTACTGCCAAGTATTATGATGTTTTTCATCTGTAAATACCCATCACCTTTTATTCCTCTCCCCCAAGGAGAGAGGAGGGGGAATGGATACCGCCAAATTTTCGTTTCCGCTTCTGATAGTACCTGATTGCCTTCAAAAATTCCTCTTCAGTAAAATCAGGCCACAGCACAGGTGTAAAATACAACTCCGAATAAGCCGCCTGCCACAGGAGAAAATTACTCAACCGCTTCTCCCCTGATGTTCTTATAATAAGGTCTGGATCTGGAACCCCGCCTGTATAAAGATTCTTTTCAATTAGTTTTTCGTTTACATCTTTTTCCGCTGCTTTAGAACGGACTATTTTTCTTACCGCATCTGTTATCTCCTGACGGCTGCCGTAGTTTATGGCAAAGATAAGGGTCAGCCCTGTATTCTTCCCTGTCATTTTCTCTATATCTTTCATTGTAGATATGAGTGAAGCGGGTAAAACGTCCCTTTTCCCTATAAACCCTACCCTTACGTTATTTTTATGAAGGTTTTCTCCTTCAACCCTCAGTCTCTGCTCCATCAGAGAAAAAAGAAATCTAACCTCTTCCTTAGGTCTCTTCCAGTTTTCTGTTGAAAAAGAATAGAGTGTCAGGTATCTTATCCCATACCTATCAGCAGATTTTACTGCACGCCTTACAGCTTTTAAACCCTCCTTATGTCCTGCAATTCTCGGCAGGTTTCTTCTCACTGCCCACCTGCCGTTACCGTCCATTATTATTCCTATATGGGACGGTACCACCTTCTCCATTTTCTTTTTGCCTTTTTCCATCGCTTCGCGGGCGAGCCGTTTTTCTTGTTTAGACATAGTTTTAAATCACTAACCAGTATTTAAACGGCATTCTAATAATTTTTTCGTTCACTAACGCTAAATCCCCCTCACGACTGATTATAATTCCATAATCATAGCCGCCAGTAATTTTCCCAGTATTTTGTATCTGCATTATTCCATCGCCTTGCTTTCCAAATCCGACTTCTATAATAATTTTCTTTTTCTGACTCAGACGCAGAATAAAATCCGCACCTCCCGAAGAAGAATCGTGCATTACTTCAAGACTGCCATGTTGTTTCGCCTTTCTATAAAAATCTTTATTAAAAACTAAGGTCAGATAGTCTTCTAAAATTTTCCCTTTGACTTCCGGCGGTAAAATACCGTTCAAAATACTAACCCGCAGAGATGAAGAAATAAACAAAAACTTAATTGGTTTTCTAAACCCTGACAAATTTCTGGAATGAACTTCGGAGCATTATAAATCTGAGCCAATAATGTGGTTTTGCCAATACCTCTGATACCAAAAAGAAGATTTATTTTTTCTATCTCTTCTAATTTTCCGCGCTAAACTTTTCCAAAACAGTTAAATAATGAGAAAAAATATACCTGCAGGATTAATCTTGTTTTCTTCATCGTAAATATCCCCGGAAAGAAATTTATCTAATTCCGAAATCCATAAACGGTAAAAATTTTCTATTTTTTCTCTTGTAGTTATATGTATTTCAATTGTATCCTAATCCAATCAAAATATCAAGTTCAATTGCATTCCAATCCAATCAAAATTCAGCAAGGTCTGATTTCATCAAGCAATCAATATTTTGTTGAGTAGACATTTTTACCCTTCTCCTTAAATCCCATTAAATTCCCCCTTTGTTACCCAAGTTGGACGCTTCTTTTAAGGAATTTTTAGAGCCTTCAATATCTTTCCTTGTTTCTCTCCTAACCGAGTAAGCCCCTTTTTAAGAAATTTGCCATCTACCAATACATCTGCCAATTGAATAGTGCTTAAATCCTTTAATATCCAAGGGTTTTAGTGTGTTAAAGAAGTAGAGTAAAAGGAAGTTTATTCAGAAGGAGGAATGGCAGACGA
>DYKC01000073.1 GCA_020722825.1 Vermiphilus sp. | reverse complement strand
ATTATACCTCAATAAGTATTCTGTCTGTAATGGAGTTATCTTACTTTAAGGCAGGGTAAAATGCGGCTAAAATTGTTTGAAAGTCTTACCGACAGAGAGAAAAAGAAAAATAGCAAAACTCCCAAAAAGCTTGCAATTATTGACAATTTATGGTTTTATTAATATTAAGAAGCGTCCAACTTGGGTAATATAAATATCACCGTTACAAAAAGGGAGGTGCATATGAGTATTGAAAAGACAACGTTTGCTTTATTTTTTGGAAACAGAGGATTTTTCCCATCACATCTTGTTGCTACAGCAAGAAAAGAGTTATCAGAATCGCTAAGGGGTATGGGATATAAGACCTTGATGCTTGACGAAAAAGCCACACGTTTTGGAGGTGTGGAGACAGTAAGAGAAGGCAGGGCATATGCGGATTTTCTCAGGAAGAACCGGGGTAAATTCGGCGGAGTCATCCTTTCCCTGCCTAATTTTGGTGACGAGACAGGAGCGGTGGAGGCATTGAAGGATGCAGGCGTACCTATTTTAATTCAGGCATACCCTGATGAACTGGATAAGATGGGACCTGAAGCGAGGCGCGATTCTTTCTGCGGCAAATTTTCAATTATGAATGTTTTCCGTCAGTACGGAGTGCCTTTTACCGCTTTGAAGCCTCATACAGTTCACCCCAAATCGCCTCTTTTTGCTGAAAATATTGACTATTTTGACAGGATTTGTAGAGTTGTGAACGGAATGAGAGAATTAACTGTAGGGGCAATAGGTGCCCGTACAACGCCTTTTAAAACTGTACGTATAGATGAAATTACTCTTCAGAAATATGGTATCAAGGTGGAGACCTTTGACCTTTCCTCCGTTTTTGCAAAGATGAAGGCGGTAAAGATGTCAGATAGAAAAGTTTTGGATAAAGCAAAAGTTCTGGGTGCCTATTCTGACTGGACAGGTGTTCCCAAAAAGTCTTTTGAAACGGTTGTAAGACTTGCCGTAGTTCTTGACGATATTATTTCAGAGTACGAACTTGATGCCATCGGCTTCCGTTGCTGGCCTGAGATTCAGGAACAGATGGGTATTTCTCCCTGTGTCATACTGGGAGAACTGAACGGCAGAGGTATCCCGGCTGCCTGCGAGGTTGATATCGGAAGTGCCATTACTATGTTTGCTCTCAGCAGAGCATCGGACAATGTTTCTGCCTCTCTGGACTGGAACAACAACTACGGGGAAGAAGAAAACAAGTGCATCCTCTTTCACTGTGGACCTGTTCCGCAAAGTATGATGAGAGGCAAGGGTAAGATTACTGACCAGGCTATACTTGCAAAAACCATAGGGAAGGGACGAGGTTTTGGCTGTAACTCAGGACGTATTGCCCCGGGTCCCTTTACATTCGGCAATATGCTTACAGTAGACGGCGAACTCCACTTCTATCTGGGAGAAGGGCGGTTTACGGATGACCCCATACCCGATGACTTTTTCGGGTGTGCAGGGGTAGCGGAGATTTCTGACCTGCAGGATGTTTTACAGACTATCGGTTATATGGGACACCGGCACCATACAAATGTCGCTCCCGGCCATGTTCTAAAACCAGTTTCCGAGGCTTTCACAACATATCTCGGCTACAATGTGACTGAGGTCTGATTTTCTTTTGTCTTCATCCAGCGAGCCGTTGTGGGAAAATATGGCGAGGAATTTGAGGACAGGCCTTTTCGTTCTGTTTTTACTCTGTTCATCAGGGATATCTGAAGATTTTCCGATCTATTATAGTTCAGATATTTCAAAGATAGAACTTAACAGGGATGGTGAACCTGGTGAAATTATTCTGCAGGGCAACGTGAAGGTCCTTTTTCAAAATACTACGATAACCTGTGATAAAGCAAAGTTCAACAGGATTACAGGAGATATCACGGCAGAGGGTTCCCTGTCTGTTCAGACCCCACAGGGCCTTTTCAATGCCGACAGCATTACATATAATCTCTATGAGGAGAAAGGGGTTTTGCTGAATGTATCTTTTTCCTCGCCACCTTTATACGGCAAAGCCAATAAGGCTGAAAAAAAAGAATCTCTCGTTGTTCTTGACCGGGGGTATATAACAACCTGCGACCTGGAAAAACCACACTACAGAATTTCTGCAGAACGGATAGAGTATGTGCAGGATGATTATATAAAAGCGGAGAGGATGAAACTTATTTTTGGCGAGAGATTCAGCCTTTTATATCTGCCGCGGTTTACCCTCGATGTAAAAAGGAAAGAGGCCCCTTTCATAGTCGGTCCGCGTTATAGCAAGCGGATTGGGGAGAAGATAGACTTTATCTTTTCCCACAGAGCCGGAGAAAAAACTGATGCGGTTGTTCGGGAAAGAATTTCACTGGGTAGCGAAGGATGGGGACTGGGGCTGGAAACCTTTTCGGATAAAACAGGGTACAGCAGTTCTGGATTTGTTCATAACAGGTGGGATGATAGAGGGATTGAGGCTGGTGGGTTTGCAGAATTTGGCAGAAGTTACAGTTCACCCCGGGGTAACGGCAGAGTAATTCTGGACTGGAGGTGGATGTACGACAATAAATTTTTTAATGACTTTTTCAATGATGAGTTTATAAAAAAGTCCAAAACCTACAACTACTTTTCTTATACCCACAATTTTGGAAACACCATTTTGAATCTCAACTTCAGGGAATCAGCCAGTGAAGATTTTTTAAAGGTTGAAAAACTGCCTGAACTACAGTTGCATACGCCATATGTTCAACTGGGGGAGATACCGCTGTTTCTGGAAAATGATTTGTGCCTGACAAACTTTTACACGGAAGAAGAGAATTGTATCAGAGCGATGGACATCCTTACGGTCAAAGGCAGGAAGAATGCCGGCTATTTGACTTTTGCGCCTTATGTGTCTCTGGGCGGTGTCAGTTATAACTCTGATGTGTATGGAGATAGATTTAATCTGGTAAGGGAGGTTGGAACAAAAGTTTCTGCAACCGTGAAAAAGTCTGCTAGGAGATATACAGGATATTTCACTCCTGCTGTTTCCCTGTTTTATCGGGGGATCAACTATAAGCGCGGTGAGATTAAACCCTTTGACAGAATTGAAGAATGGGATGACGGAAGGTTTTTGAATTTACAGACTGACTGGGCTTTTATGGGAAGGGATGGTTATCTGGGCAGGATATCCATTGATAATGCATATTCTTTTGACACGGATGAGTTTGACAGAAGTTTTTTAAAATACGACCTGCAACTTACTCCGCATATTTATGTTGAAGGTGAAAACGAGTGGGACATAAATGATGAAAGATACAGGTTCGGGGTGAATGACATAGTTTTTCAATATGGCAGGTACGATTATTCTATAGGAAACAGATATAACGAAGAAGATGATACCTCAGGTATAGCTGGCCGGTTTGAACATAGAGTGAACCAGAACTGGCGGTATGCACTGGAAATGCAGTATGATATTAACTCTGGAAGTTTTACCAGAAAGAGTTTTGAGGTGTGGAAAAAACTGCACTGCTGGGAGATGAACTTCAGTCTAACAGTTGATGAAAATGATTTTTCGTTTTTCATTATAGCATACCCGATTTTTTTGTAGCGAAAGATAGAGAATTGTAACCATTTAACATAAAGTGATACCTTGCTTGCCTTCCTCTTTAAGGGGAGGCAGATGACTGGGTTGTATACATGGCACGGTGGGGATGAAAGGAGAAAACGAATGGAACTAAAACGCAGAGGCAGCAGGTCTTTTGAAGAGATAAGGGAGATAAAGATAACCAAAAACTATCTCAAGTATGCCCTGGGCTCCTGCCTGATAGAGGTAGGGGATACCCGTGTGGTGTGTTCCGTAAATATTGAGGACCGCGTTCCGTTGTTTTTAAAAGATACTGACAGTGGCTGGCTGACGGCGGAATACTCGCTATTGCCGTTTTCTACAAGTAAACGCACCCCACGAAACTTAAATCTGACAGGCAGAAGCCAGGAGATACAGAGGATGATAGGAAGGTCATTAAGAGGGGTGCTGGATGTAAAAAAAATTGGAGAAAGAACGATATGGGTTGATTGTGATGTTATTCAGGCAGATGGTGGAACAAGAGCAGCGGCTGTAACGGGTGGGTTTATTGCTCTGGTTGAAGGGCTTTCAAAACTGAAAAAAGCGAGACTTATTAAACTTCCGCTCTTAAGGGATTATTTAGCTGCAGTGAGTGTGGGTATCGTTTACGGCAACAAGGTTGTTGACATGGACTACTCAGAGGACTCTGCGGCGAGCCTTGATTTCAACGTGGTTATGACAGGCAAAGGAGAATTTGTTGAGATACAGGGTACTGCCGAAGGTTCTCCGTTCACAGAAAAGGAACTTCTGGAACTTTTAGGACTTGCAAGGAAAGGGATTGGACAGATTATAGAGATACAAAAAAAGGTTTTGAAAGATGAGGTTGAACTTTTACTTGGCAACTAAAAACAAAAATAAACTTCGCGAGATAAGAGAGATACTTAAAGATACAGGAATATCAGTTATTCCATGTCCTGCTGGTGTTGTCTTTCCTGAGGAAGAAGGAAAAACCTTTGAGGAAAATGCACTTATGAAGGCAAGGTACCTTAAGGGTATAGTTAAAAATGAGAATGTGGTCGGAGAAGATTCGGGACTTTCAGTGGAGCGGCTTAATGGTTTGCCGGGAGTTCTTTCGGCACGGTTTGCCGGAACTGACTGCGATGACCGGAAGAACATAAAAAAACTCCTGGCTCTTCTTTCAGATTGTGAAAACATTAGAGACAGACGTGCAGAGTTTATAACTGCAGTTGCTCTGGTAACTCCGGATGAGGAGAAACTTTTTATCGGTTCTGTGAAGGGTTTAATAACATTTACTCCGAGGGGAAACAATGGTTTTGGATACGACCCTGTATTTGAAATTCCCGGGACAGGCAAAACCTTTGCAGAACTTTCATCAGCAGAAAAAAACAATCTCAGTCACAGGTCCATCGCCTTTAGAAAACTTGCGAAGTATATGATTAAAAGGTACAATGTTCAGAGTTGAAATTTGAAAATTGAGAATAGACCGCAATCAAATCCCAATTTCAATTCTCAAATATTCTGTAAATATTCAGATGTTTGAATATTTACTATGGCGGGGTAGCTCAGTGGTAGAGCGGCCGGCTCATACCCGGTATGTCGGGGGTTCAAATCCCCCCTCCGCTATTTAATCTTCTTTGAAAGGGGATTTGAATGGAGCGAAGTCAGAGATTGCGATGAGTAAGAGCAATCTCAGCGGCTGGCCTACCCGAGCCGTAT
>DYKC01000072.1 GCA_020722825.1 Vermiphilus sp. | reverse complement strand
TTTTTAACGCCTGCCTTACCTATCGCCATGGTGGCAACAGGAACCCCTGAAGGCATCTGCACCATTGCCAGGAGGGCATCCATACCTTTTATATCACTGGTAGGAAGCGGCACTCCTATAACGGGAAGCAGGGTCTTTGCCGCTACAACTCCCGGCAGATGTGCAGCCATTCCTGCACAGGCAATAACAACCCCAAAACCGTTTTTTTCAGCACCTGCCGCAAATTCAACCACCCTGTCAAGGGTTCTGTGAGCAGACATAACCATTACCTCATAGGGTATTGCAAATTTTTCAAGGAGCTCTTTTGCCCCGTCTATATACTCCATATCGTTTTTACTTCCGAGTAACACCGCTACCTTTTTCCCCATATTTTTTTTATCCTCCCTATGGACTCTTTAATTCTTTCTGAATTAAGTGTCAATGAAAATCTAAGATACCCCTCACCTGAAGGACCAAAGCCGATGCCAGGCGTTGCCACAATTCTCCCTTTTTCAAGAAGAGCGTTGGCATACTCTATTGAACCGCCATTAATCTTAACCCAGAAGTAAAAGGTACCCTTTGGAACGGAGACGTCAAATCCTGCCTCTCTCAACCCGACAGCAAAAATATCTCTCCGTTCCCTGTATATATTACGAAGTCTCCTAACATTCTCCTGACTACCTGTAAGGGCCTCTATCCCTGCAAATTGTATCGCCTCAAATGTTCCCGAATCAATGTTTTCCTTTATTTTGGCAAGTGCAGCTACAAGCTCTCTGTTACCACATGCCCACCCTGCCCTCCAACCGGTCATATTGTAGGTCTTGGAAAGTGAATTGAACTCTATACCCACATCTTTTGCCCCCGGCAGAGAAAGAAAACTGACAGGTCTTTCCTCAAAGTACATCTCACTGTATGCGGCGTCATATACAAGAATAATGTCGTTTTTTTTGCAGAACCTTATTGCATCAGTGAGACAATCTTTTTCTGCAAAAGCCGCCGTGGGATTGTTGGGATAGTTAAGAAATAATATCTTTGCCTTCAGAAGAATTTCCTTGGGTATCTTACCTAGTTCGGGGAAGAAACCGTTTTCTTCCTTCAGTGGCATAAAAAAAGGTACCCCCTCTGCAAGTATGGTGCCTATGTGATAAACAGGATAACAGGGCTCCGGCACAAGAGAAACATCCCCCGCATCTAAAAATGCCCAGGGAAAATGGGCAAGTCCTTCTTTTGAACCAATAAGCACTGCAATCTCCTCTTCAGGATTCAAAACAGCATCATAGTTTTTCTTATAAAAATCTGCAATTGCCTTTCTGAAGTTTGCAGTCCCCTTTCCTATGGGATAGCGGTGAAAAGAAGGATTTTCAACACCCTTTTTCATTGCCTCAATGATGTTGTTCGGGGTCGGAAGGTCAGGGTCCCCTATACCAAAGTCTATAATATCTGCACCCTCAGCAATAAGTCTTTTCTTCTTCCTGTCTATCTCAGCAAAAAGATACGGTGGCAGTTTTTTAAGACGCTGGCTTACCTCAAACATATTCAATCTCCTGAAATTGCTCATTCCTATAAGACATCCCTTGCAATGACAACCTGTGAGAGTCTTATGATTTCCCTTTTACCGTTTCTCTTATCAAGTCTTCCATACTGTACATCCCGGCTGGTTTGTTTCTTATGAAAGATGCGGCTTTCAAAGCACCGAGAGCAAAAGACTCTCTATTGTAACATCTGTGCGCAATCTCTATGATCTCACCCTTGCCTCCGAAGTACACATAGTGTTCACCGACTACATCTCCCATGCGAAGAGAATGTATCCCTATCTCTTCAGCAGGTCTTGTCCCGCTTATTCCCACCCTGCCGTATTTCAGGACGCTTTCCGGGTTCCTACCTGAAACCGAACATATGATATCCGCTATCTTCTTTGCTGTCCCGCTTGGCGCATCTTTTTTGAAATGATGATGAATCTCGGTTATTTCGGTTTCATACTCCCCGAGTAGTTCCGCGGCACATTTCACTATCTCAAAGAAAAGATTCACGCCGAAACTCATGTTCGGCGCAAAGAAAACCGGTATCCGGGAAGATACATTCCGCATTGCAGAGACCTGTTCGGACGTGAAACCCGTTATACCTGTTACAAAAGGAGATTTCCTGTCAGCACAAATTTCAAGGTGCTTGATAGAAGCCTCAGCAACCGAAAAATCTATCACAACCTCGTCTCCGCTTATCAGATTATCTATCCTGTCGGTTATACCTACTCCCTCGGCGGATTTCCTACCGATGAGAGGATGTCCGTTGACCTCAACACCTGCCTTTATGATAAATTCATCACTCCTTTGCTGTGCCAGTTGGATAATGAGAGAACCCATCTTTCCTGCCGCGCCGCACACCACTATCTTTGTCTTTTCCATTTATATCCTTCTATGATTTTATCCTTTTGATTTTAGCACCCAGAGCAACTAATTTCTGCTCAAAATTTTCATAGCCTCTATCAAGATGATATATCCTTGATATCTCGGTCTCTCCTTCCGCTGCAAGCCCTGCAAGAACAATTGCCGCACTTGCCCTTAAATCGGATGCCATAGTCTTCGAACCCTTGAATCGGTCAACCCCTTTTATTATTGCCTTTGCTCCGTCAAGGTTAATATTGGCACCAAGCCTGTTCAGTTCGGCAACGTGTATGAACCTCTCGGGAAAAACCTTTTCTGTTACGGTGCTTATCCCTTCCGCCAGAGAGAGATACGTCATCATCTGCGCCTGCAGGTCTGTGGGAAAACCCGGGTAAGGCAGGGTAATCACGTCAACGGACCTCCATCTGCCTGAAGGAACAGTCTCTATGGAATTTTTACGACTCTTGAAGGACACACCAGTCTCCTCTATCTTATCAAGAAAGGAAAATAGGTGTCCCGGAACAACGTTCTTCACGTTAATTGAACCTCGTGTCAGGTAGCCGGCAAGTATGTACGTTCCGGCTTCTATCCTGTCAGGTATTATAGAGTATTCCACGCTCTTCAGATTTTTGACTCCTTCTATTCTTAAACAATGTGAACCCTCACCATAGATTCTCGCTCCCATCTTTTTAAGAAACATCGCCAGGTCAACAATCTCCGGTTCAGATGCAGCAAATTCAATCAACGTTTCACCCTTCGCCATAGTTGCGGCACACATAATGTTTGCCGTTGCAAGAACGCTTGAACCAAAGTTTCCGCCAAGAAAAATATTGCTACCCTTCAATTTTCTCGGTGTTTTGCCTACTATATATCCTTCTTCAATTAGAACTTCCACACCGAGTTTTTTCAATCCCTTTATGTGCAGGTCTATGGGCCTGGCGCCTATTAGACATCCCCCTGGCATGGAAAACCGCGCCTGCCCGTACTTCGCAAGGAGTGGGCCCAGAAGACAGATTGAACCTCTCATTGTACTTACAAACTCGTAGGGGGCAGTATATCTGTAAATACCTGAAGGGTCTACCTCAAGGGTGTTTCTTTCAAACCTTACCTTAACACCCATATATTCCAGAATCCTTATCAGCGTCTTAATATCCTTAACGTCAGGAATATTATGAAGAACGGTCTTCCCTTCTGCCAGCAAACTCGCCGATATTATGGGCAGTGCGGCATTCTTGGAACCGGATATCCTGACTGTACCGGATAGTTTAGCCCCACCCTCTATGATAAATTTTTCCACTTATCCCGAACCTCCAATCCCGACTCCCGAACCCCTGACTTTACCATGAGGGGTTATGATTTTGTTTAAAATCATCTATTTCACCGCAGAAATTGTAACATCTCAGCAGATTCCGTCAAGGTTTACGGAAGATCCCCACTCTCTCAATACCTGCCAGATCCTTATCAATGCTAAGAAGTTGCACCTTTGACACAAAATTTCTGAGAAAACCAGCCTGCCCGTATCCAATCTCCATCAATAAAAAACCTCCGTTGTGCAAAAACGTATCTGCCCGCCTTATAATTCTTTTTATTACCGCTGTCCCGTCAACCCCTCCATCAAGAGCCCTCAATGGTTCCTTTTGTACTTCTTCGTCCAGTGAAGATATATCTCTCCTGGGTATATATGGCGGATTACTTACTATAATGTGAAACCTACCCTTACTCCGAGGGAAGAGATTGGCTTTCTCAAACCTTATTTTACTCTTAACCTTGTGCAATACCGCATTATGAGATGAGATTTTCAAAGATTTCAGTGAAATATCTGTACCAATAACCGAACATTTTCTTATCTCTTTTGCAAGGGTAATAGCAATATTGCCACAACCTGTCCCTATGTCCAGTATTTTTACATGGGATGGCTCAAGATATTTTCTGTAAAGTTTCAGAGTTTTTTCAACCATTATCTCGGTCTCAGGTCTGGGAATAAACACACCTTTTTTCACATGAAATCCGCGTCCAAAAAAGTCAACCTCTCCTGTGATATACTGAATTGGGGTATGACAGGCTCTTTTTTCCAACATTCTCACATAGGTTTTAACCATGGTAGAAGGAATAGTTTCATAAGGGAAAGAATATATGTAGTGGACGGGTTTTTTCAGTATGTGTGCCAGGAGAATTTCGGCGTTCCTGCGCGGATCTTCAAGGTTACAAACCTGAAAAAGACGGGTTCCTGAATCAACCAGTCTTCTAATCTCATTTCTTTTTGGCTGGGGGTTTTGCAATTGCCGCAAGAGCCCCCGAAGCAGCACTTCGTATTTCAGAATACTCTCCCTCGTCGCTTAAATATTCTACCATTTCAAGTATTTCACTATCAGACCTCTGTGCAAGGTACTCCCCCAAAACTTCTATAATTCCTACCCTGAGTTTAATTTCTGGATCCGGTTCGGTTTGAGGATAATCCTGCTTAAGTCTGTCAACAAGTTTCCCTATTTCGGTATAATCACCCAGCCTCGCAAGAGCAAGAAGGTAATTAATCCTCTGACTTTCACTTTCAACCGCATACTCATTCCAACCCTTCTTTATGACTGGAAGAGATTCCTTATCACGCATTTCCCCCAGAGCATTTATAAGTGAGAGAGCAAAAACAGTCTCGTTTTTTTCTTCGTCGGTTTCCTGAACAGCCGTATATTCACCAAAAGGTTCAGGATATCCAGGTTGAACTACCCCTGGCTGCATAGAAATACCCTCTGCTCCGCCTTTCCTTGCCAGTAAACTCTCGTATCTTCTCTTTTTTATCTGGAGTTCTCCCAATTCACTATCTATCTTTGCTATCTCTTCGTTTTTCTTAGTGTTATCCTCTCTTAATTTTCTCTCCTCTGTCTGTAATTTAAGTATTTCTTCAGCAGTAAGC
>DYKC01000071.1 GCA_020722825.1 Vermiphilus sp. | reverse complement strand
ACTATACAGATGCAGTAATAAAAAGAGGAAACATAGACAGGATAAGGAAAAAGAGGGATTTTGAGTAAATTAAAGTGGCGAAGTTGACTTGTCAAGGCTAATCATCGTATCCTTCTTGTCTTCTATTGTTTTTGCAGTAACTTTTACAAGAGGCAGGGAGGTGTTACCTATATTTCTCAACTTCTGCACGGAAATTTGACACGGTACCCCGGAAATGGTAAAAATAAGAGGTTAAAAAGAAACAAAAGCAAAGCCCCTCACTATGAAAGACAGAAGGTTCGGGGGTCGGGATTGGAGGTTCGGGAAAGACAAAAGCAGGGAAAAGTTTTTCCGAATCCCTAATCCCGTCTTTTAAGAGTTCGGGGTAAAGAGGGAAGATATGTATAGATGCATGTGCAGGTGCAAGATAAGAGGTGGTAGAGTTACTGACAAAAATCTTTATTATGAAGGAAGTGTAACGGTTGATAAACAGATACTTGATGAAGCCGGGATTTTACTGGGGGAGATGGTGTATGTACTCAATCTGAGCAACGGAGTAAGGATTTCAACATATACCATAGCAGGGGAGCCCAATTCAGGCACCATCTGTCTGAACGGCCCTGCCGCAAGATATTTTGAAAAAGGTGATGAAGTAATTATCCTTGCCGTTTCTTTTGTTGAGGAGAAAGAACTTCAGCAGAAGTGGGATATGAAAGTAGTTAAACTTGGTGATAATAACAGGATAAAGAAAGTTTGAAAAACGTCAGGTCAAAAATTCTTCTTCGCATTATTCTCAGCATCCTGAGCGGAGTCGCTTTTTACTTTGCATTCCCGCCTTTCTCCTTGTGGTACGCTGGCTTTTTTGCTCTGATACCCTTGCTGCTGTCTGCCGAGGAAAATTCTGGAAGGAATTTTCTTTTCGGGATGACAGCAGGTTTTGTTTTTTACTCTGCCGCTCTTTTCTGGCTTTATAATGTTGCGGGTCCGATATATCTTTTGTTACCTCTGTTTCTCTCTCTTTACTGGGGCATTTTTCTCTATCTGGTTTTTGTGCTCCCAGAAAAGGGAAGGATATTTACAGCCGCATCCATCTGGTTTTTGCTGGAGGTCATAGTTTCTAACCTTCTTACAGGTTTCCCATGGCTGATACTTGGAGTTTCCCAGTGGCAAAATTTCTATGTATTGAAAGTTGCGGGTTTGTTCGGGGCATATGGCATATCCTTCCTGCTGATTTTGGGCAATATGACATTATTCTACGCCTTCCGTAAAAAACATATCGTTTCATTTGTTTTGTCTCTTGCTCTCCTGGTTTCAATCTTCATCCTACCTGAAAATTTTATTTATGAAAGAAGTGGCAGTGAGGATGCCTTAAAGGTGATGATTGTTCAACCCAACGTTGATGCCTCAGTTGAAAAAAGTCCATATACGGCATTAAATACGCTTGAATCCATGACGGTTGTCAGTCTTCAGTATAATAAACCCGACCTGGTGGTCTGGCCGGAAGGCAGTTTCCCTGACAATATTGAGAAACATAGGGATGTTACTGAAAACCTCAGGCATCTGACGGGAAGGTACAACACTGCCCTTATAATGGGAACTTTTACCAGTGCGGAAAGCGGTATATACAACTCAGCCGTGTTGATTGAAGAAGACAGGATTCAGGTATATAACAAAAATCATCTTGTTCCATACGGTGAGTTTATTATAGGTGGGAATTGCAAGATTATAAGAGACATTTTTGAAAGAATAGCGGGCTATATTCCTACGACGAAACACGGAAAGGAACTGACAGTCTTTAGGCTGAAGAGCGGAAATAGAATAGCACCGCTCATATGTTTTGAGAATATATTTCCATCCATAGCAGGGAATTTCGTTCTGAAAGGAGCAGAGATGTTTATTGTTATTACAAACGATTCCTGGTTCGGAAGGTCTGGCGGTCCATACCAGCACTTTGCACACAATACCTTAAGGGCTGCTGAAACCGGAAAATATTTCGTGCAGAGTTCCACTACCGGAATAAGCGGTATTATTTCTCCCGATGGAAGGATAGTAAAAACTGTACGTAAAAAGGGCGAAGAGTTGTTTGTTGATGGAATTTTGTTCTGTAGGGTTCCAATGATAAAAAATGAAACATTCTATACAAAAGTAGGAGATATTCCACTGTTTATCCTTTCCGTAGTTTTCACTGGAGTGATATTATGCAGGAAAAACTTGAAGAAATAGAATCTGCCATAGGATACAGGTTTAAAAACAGGAAACTTCTGGAGCAGGCACTTACCCACCCATCATATGAAACCACAGGTTCCTATGAAAGACTGGAGTTTCTCGGAGACATTGTTCTTGATGCTATCGTTGGCATAATTCTTTTCAAAGAATATCCGTCTGCGGAAGAATCCTTCCTTACTGATTTGAAATCTGCCTACGTTAATAGCAGGTATCTTAATAATGTGGGTGTCACGCTAAAACTTGAAAGATTTATCAGACATAAGAGCCACGAGGTTCCGAGATTGGACAATTTCGTTGAAGGGCTCATAGGAGCGATATTTCTTGATAGCGGATGGAAGAGAGCCGAAGATTTCGTAAAAAAGACGATTCTCAACAAAAAAATAGAACCTATCAAGAATTACAAGAATATACTCTCAGGTCTGTCAAAAAAACACTTTGGTATTGATACCCATTATGAACTTGTTTCTGAAAAGGGTCCTCCCCATAAAAGGAGATACGTTTTCAAGGCAAGAATTCCCGGAATAAAATACATTGGCAGGGGGATGGGAACAACGAAAAAAGAGGCACATATGCAGGCTGCTAAAGACCTTCTCCAGAAACTTTCAAAATGCAAATCTTTTTCTATCTTGCCTGACTGAAAGAGGCTCCTAATCATTTCTTGTGGACGAAGTACTGCTCCACAAGGCCTGCAATGTTCATAGTTATCCAGTACAGCAGAAGTCCTGATGAGAAGTTATAGAACAAAAGCAGGAACATAACAGGCATCATAAAGGTCAGTGCTTTCTGGGATGGTTCCTGGGGGGTAAACCTCTGCTGCCAGAATGAAGTTGCGGCCATTATTATCGGGAGAAGGTTGAGATTGAAGTTACCTATCTGCATAACGGCATCCGGACGGGACAGGTCTGTTATCCACAGGAGAAATGGTGCTCCTCTCAAAAATATTGAATTCCTCAGTGCTATAAAAAATCCTATGAATATCGGGAACTGTATCAGCATGGGCAGGCAGCCACCAAATGGATTTATTTTGTATTCCTTATACAAACTCATCAGTTCTTTCTGCATCTGCTGTGGGTTGCCCTTGTATTTTTTCTGGATATCCTGAAGATATGGACGGAGTTTTTGCATTGCTTTCATAGACTTCAGACTTTTCTGGGTCAAGGGGAAAAATACAATTTTTATAATGATGGTGAGAATAATGATAGCCCATCCCCAGTTTGGAACAACCCTGTGTATATAAGAAAGTGCGGTAAAGAGAAACCGTCCCATAGATGAGAAAAATCCGGTTCCGAATATACTCCTGTCAGGTATCTCCTTACCTGCAACGAAATAGTCCGATGGCCCTGCATAAAGGGAAAATCTCAGAGTTTCACTTGCAGAAGGCTCGATGTTCAATCTATCATAAAGAAAACCTGTTTTCAGACGAGCGTTTTCAATAGTGATAAAACTTTTGGTCATTTTTTCGGGACGCAAAAAGAGAAGTCTGTATCCCTGTTTCCAAGCAATCCAGTCACTGTTTTCATACAGTTGATTGTTTTTAATCCTGAAGATGTTGTGTCTTTCTATCCTTCCGTTGGTATGTATCATTATTTCCGGCGGTGTAAACTCCTTTTTGGTTCTGGTTTTTTCCTGTGTTTTTGCAACGTCTATTTCTCCGGCACTTACCACATAATTCTCAATTTTTAGGTCTGTTTTGCCCGGATTATAAATATTTATTCCCATACGAAGTGTATATGAATTCTCGGGGATTTCAATGGTTTTTTCGGTAAGTATATCCTGTATCTTGCCCTTAAGGGATATAAGGTTATCTTTTCTTTGAACCGAATAGTATCCTGTTTCTTTGTTCCCCGAAAAATAGTTGAACAAAAGGTCAGAATTGTCAACCAGCGTCAGGGTTTTTTCGTCTTTGCGCGTGTATTCTTTAAGTCCTATACTCGTTATTGCGCCGCCTGAGGTATCTATTTTTATGACATAACGTCTGTTTTCATAGATTTTTTCTTCCCCTGCCGGTGTTAACGGTTTTGGAGTGAATGGAAAAGTCTGTTCAGCAGGGGTTTTTTGTTCTTCTTGTACAGCAACGGTTGGTTTTTCCTGTGGTTGGGTTTTCGTCTGTTGAGGAACCCTTGTTCTTCCGAACAACAGAATTATTATGACGGCGAGTGCAAACGCTATAACAAGCCTAAGTTCTTCTTTCATTTCATCCATTTTTCCAGCGGGTCGTATCCTCCATCGTTGAAGGGATGGCACCTCAATATTCTCCTTATTCCTACAGGAATACCCCGCAGTCCGAGTTTTTCAATCGCTGCTATCATAAACTCAGAGCAGGTAGGGTAAAATCTGCATCTATTCCCTATGAACGGTGAGATGCATACCTGATAGCACCGAATTACAAGTATTAAAAATCTTCGCATTTGACCTTATCTGTTATTTTTTCAAGTTCCTTGATAATCTCACTGCTGTCGGCTTTTTCTATGCCGGGTTTCAAGACGAACAGGAATTCTCCCATCTTGAAACTTTTTCTCCAGAATTCTCTTATAATACGTTTGACCCGGTTCCTTTCTGAAGATTTCCCGATTTTTCTGTTAACGACAAAACCGATCTTATAATTAACAGAAGGATTTAAATGTAAACTGAAGAAGGAGGAGCTGTTTTTTTTACCTGTCTTTAGCAATGAATGTACTTTTTTTTTCATACGCAGACAAGTCTTTTTCTTCCTTTTTTTCTCCGGTTATTTATTACCTTCCTTCCATTTTTGCTGCTCATTCTTGCGAGAAAGCCCTTCTTTCGTTTGTTCTTCAGATTGTGTGGTTTATAAGTGGTTGACATTTTTATACCTCCCTCGTCCCGAACTCTTACTTGATAAGCCCTCAAAGTGAGGGTCCAAGATTTTGTTTTTTCAGCAAAAGTTAATTATACTACTTTAATTTGATATTCTCAAATTTCTTTTTCTGGTTCATTCGTATTTAAGTTGCACGGATTTCTGTAAGTTCTTAATATATAAGGAGATAGAGAAGAACAATGCCTGGAAGTAAAAACCAAAGAGAAAAATAAAGATAGGAAAAGTTCCAAAAGACTTGAAATTATTGAGGATTTATGGTTCTATCAATATTGAGAAGCGTCCAACTTGGGTT